>NZ_JBFRFR010000070.1:0-50616 GCF_052114925.1 Bradyrhizobium sp. 2TAF36
GCACAGATCGGCGACCGACACGCCGGCCTCATGCTCCTTCAAGATCCCGATGATCTGCTCTTCCGAAAAGCGGCTGCGCTTCATGCTCTGGTCCTTGTCGTGGGCCAGAACGAACTTCAAACTGGATTAAACCCGCGGGGCAAGGTCARGACTGCTCCGTTTCAAGCACGTACGGGCGAAGGATGTCAGACCAAAAGAGCGGATGATCGTCGGCGCAACCGTCAATCAATTCTTGGAAGACTAAAGCTGACAAAACGAATGGTGCTCCAAAGCTGTCAAAGCCTTGCGCGGTCTCGGAACCAAATACGTCCCTTTGGAGTGAGGACGAGACCTGAAACGCTTTCTCGCCATCGCCGCTGCGTTCGCCGTCGCCGACGCTCATGCGGCGCCTCTTGACGATGCAATCAACTGCGCGAATTACGCCACTATTGATGCGGTCTGTCGTGAGCAAAAAGACCCAAGCGACCCTTTGCTCGGCAAACTCAAGACTGCAGCAGGCGTGTTGCACGGTCGCAGCATTCGCATAGGTGCGCAGGCTGGCGTTTCCAAAGAAGCGGTTGGAGCCTTGGCTACTATCGCCAACGACAAGATGACAAACGAGATGTCGCGCAAGTGCGACAACATCAAAGTGTTGCGTGATCAATTCGAGGGAACTTGCCGCCCGGTGATGGATCAAGCGTATAAAGATACGCTCATGATGATAGACGAGATCATGAAGGGAAAGGGTCGCTAAGAAGTTAGCGAACGCGCCGCGCTAAAGCACTAGCGACCTTTTCCTCCATCGTCTGCGCTTACGCATTGCAGTGAGCGCAAACTTCATGGCTTCATACCCTCTTCGATCATGCGCAGCGTCTTGGGAGCGCCAGCGCACCACTTGGCCATCGCAGCCTTGTCGCGGTTCCACGACCCGATGATAGCGGCGCTGCCTATCATCACTATTTTCTTGCCGACGTTTTTCAGCAATAGCTCCTTGGCCTGCTCGACAGTCGGGGACAGCTTGATCTCGCAGACCGATTCGTACAACGCGATCCTGATTGCCAGACTGATCTTGGTGCTTTCCACGTCGGATGCTTCTTCGGTCGCAGGAACGGCCAACAAGGCCGCATTCTTCTGGTTCAATTGTTCCTGCGCTTCGTTTTCTTTAAGTTTTCCGTTGGCGTAGTCTTGCAGGATGACCCGTACCTCCGAGTCGATCCTTAACCACTTGTGTCGTGAGGCTGCATCGACACAGATCGACCAGAGACTGGACATGTCGCGCCGCTCACGATTGGCGATGTAGTCGTAACCCTCGGCGTAGTCCTTTTTCCATCGTGAATTGTTTCGGTACATCCGGTCGAGCTTGGCGTTCTCCTTCGCATCGGCCACGGTCAGGATACCCTTGCAATAGAGTTCGAGGGAGGCGTTCGCAAAACCGTAGTCACTGGCGGCCTTGCCGTGATCGACCGCGTGCGCGGCGCCGGTCAGGGCGAGCAGTGTTGCGGAGGCTAGGACGATGGCGGCGGTGCCGGGTAGTCGTTTCATGTGTCACCTCATATCCGCGAAGTGAACTTTTCGGCATTCCATGCTTCCAGAGGTGCGTTTCGCCGCCATGAAACAGGCGGCCCGTAGGGCCGCCTGATCCTCTTCACCCGACTTGTGCCGTGTTACTGGCAGATGTGCTGGAGGCCGTTCGCTCCCTTGTACCAGGTCCCGGGCCGGCAAACGATGCCGTTGCGGGCCGCATAGGTATCCCAATTGCCGTACCAGCCCATTTCGCTACGGCCGCCGGCATATCCACCGGAATTGTCATAGGCGTAGGAATTGTCCCAGCCGCGGAACGGCGCGGATGCAACGGCTGCCGCGGTGCCGACGGCGGCGCCAGCAACGGCGCCTGCGGTGTCGACCGGCCAGAAGCGCGATCGAGTTCCGTCATCCGGATTCACTTGGCCGCGGGCCATGTGCCGGCGCCGATAGGCGCGATCGGTGGTGGGATTGCCGGGGGTGAGATTCTGGCAATTGGGATCCTGGAAGAGCCCCGTGCAGCGGCCCGAATTGTCGACTGTCGTTTGCGCGAAGGCCGGTGTTGCCAGCGTGGACGCGACGATCGCGGCCAAGCCAAGAAACTTCAGGCTCGTCATGGCATTTGCTCCATGTTGTTGAGACCTGTGCTAAGCGCGCCATCCGGCAGTCGTTCCGCGGCTTCTCGCATGTGGGGTCACATCGACGTGAGCCCGCCGAGGATGTACAGTTTGTGCCACGCAACCTCGTGCGATCCGGCATGTGCGGCGGGTTTGTGTCCCGTTAACGGTTCGCTAGCGCAGCTTGCGGCATTTGAGCCGCTATCGACCCTTGCACGTTAGGCTTACCGGAAATTGATGAGCGGGCCTTAACCCTCTCCGCGTGGCGATCGGATAGGTTGAGCGTCGGATAAACCGGGATCCTTCCATGCGCGCTCTCGCGCTCGCCGCCTTTCTGATCGGATTGCCCGCGACGGCGTTTGCCGGCGGCGGCTTCGATATCGTCGTTCCTGGCCGCCCGGGCGTGCCCATCATCATCGACAACATCGACGTGTCCTACAGCGTGGTCGAGGGTGTCTGGGGTCTCGGCAAGAACGTCCAGGTGCAGCCGACCATCTATGGCGGGCGCTACATCGCCGAGCGGCAGCCCGAGGACGTCGGCCATTATTATCCGACCATGGGCTTGCGGCCCGGCTACGGCCGGCTCGAGGTCGAGCCGCCCGCGAACCGCAAATTGCCCAGGCCCGCCGAGAGCTATCACCAGAGCTGGGGTGTGCAATCGGCGCCGCTGCCGCCGCAGATGGACGTGCCCGTCAATCCGCCGGCGGTGATCTTTGCGCCTGAGATCAACGACCGTCCGCGGCGTCCTCGGCCGCGGCCGCATGCACAGGCGCCCGGAAGGCCGCCAACTTAAGAAACGTCAAAAATTCAAGAAAAAATCCAAGATACGAAAATCAACAGGAGAGAGTAATGCGTCAGACGATTTCGGGACTGGTTGCGGCGGCTGCCGTGATGTTCGTCGCCACCGCGCCCGCCGCGGCTTGCGGCTTCAGCACGTGCGCACCGGTTGCGCCGGTCTATAGCGGCTGCAACACGGGTTGCGGTAGCTGGGGCTATGGCCCGGGTTATGGCGGATGGGGCTTTGAGCACCTCGCCGAGCCAGCCACGCAGTATTACTACGTCAACCAGGGGCCGACCTACACCGGGCCGGGCGCATTCGCGCCGTACCCGACCTATCGTGAGGACGCAGTCGTCGCGCCCGCCAACTACGGCTACGGCCGTGGTTATGGCTACGGCAACGGCTATGGCTATCGTGCCGCCGCGGTCGAAGCCCCGGCCGCCTATCCCTATCAGCGCCCGTACTACCGTCCGTATCGCTACGGCTATGGCCCGCGCTACGGCTATCTGCCGCGCGTGCATTACGGCTACGGTCCCCGCTACGGCTACGCCCGTCGCGCCGCGCCGTACTATTACGGCGGCCACCGCGTGCTGCGCCGCTATTACTGATCGTTTGACCGGTTGAATTGAGAAACGCCCGCCCGCGCGATGCGGACGGGCGTTTTGTTTTTTGGATCCTTAGTTTGACGCGTTTTCTTGACGCGAACCGGTATCCACTCGCTCGAAAACGCTCTACCGCTTCATCAGCCCGAGCCGGCTCGCGCCGACATAGAGCGAGAGCACGGCGGCGTTGGAGACGTTGAGGCTCTTGATCTCGCCGGGCATGTCGAGCCGCGCCACGACGCTGCATGTCTCGCGGGTCAGTTGCCGCAGGCCCTTGCCTTCGGCACCAAGCACCAGCGCGAGCGGCTCGCGCAGCGTGACGTTCGAGAGGTCCTCGCTGCCTTCGCTGTCCAGCCCAACGGTCTGGAAGCCGCGCTCGTTCAGCGCGGTGAGTGCGCGGGCGAGGTTCTGCACGATCACCATTGGCACCAGCTCGAGAGCGCCGGAGGCGGCCTTGGCCAGCACGCCGGTTGCCTCGGGGCTGTGCCGTGCCGTGGTGACGATCGCCTTCACCGCGAAAGCTGCTGCGGAGCGCAGGATGGCGCCGACATTGTGCGGATCGGTGATCTGGTCGAGCACCAGCACCATGCCTTCCTGGTCCAGGGTCTCGATGTCGGGCGAGGGCAGGGCGTCGGCCGCGGCGAGCAGGCCCTGGTGCACGGCGTCGGGCGACAGCAGGCGGTCGATCTCCTGGGGCCGGACGATCTCGGGCGTGACGCGGGTCGCGATGTTCTCGTCCGCAAGCCGCTTTGCGGCGTTCTCGGTCAGCGTCAGCTTGCGGATCTGCCGCTGAGGGTTGGCCAGCGCCATGGTCACGGTGTGCCAGCCATAGAGGATGACCGGTCCGTCGGACTGCGAATCGCGGTCGCGCCAGGCCGGCCGGCCGGCTGATTTTCCGGGCCTGTTGAAGGGCTTAGCCCCGCCGCGGGGGCCCCTTGGGGTGAATTTTCGATCCTTCATGGGCTTGCTTGTGTCACGGGTCCCGGAATATGGCAATTTGGGTGGCGTCGGGGGCGATTTTAGCTGTTCGCCTCGGTTGACTTTGCCCCACCGCATCGCCCATAAACGCGCCCGGTCGCGCCCCCATCCGGGCTGTCGCGGCCTTCACGTTCCATGGCCGTCTTCGGTCGCCGGCAAGGTCCGGCCCGATTGTGCTGCCGTCGAGCGGGGGAGTGTCCCGAGTGGCAAAGGGAGCTGACTGTAAATCAGCCGCCTCATGGCTTCGCAGGTTCGAGTCCTGCCTCCCCCACCATCTTGATTTTGCTGGTAAAAATCAATTTTTTCCAGATTTCGTAAAATGGCGAGAGCGCTCGATTTTGACGTTGGGTCAGGGGTGGGTCACTTTTTGTGTCAGAGGCTGATCACGGCAATCCGGGTGTTGCCTCGTGTCTCCTCAGCGCCTCTCGAAGCTGCTCGATTTCTTCTGCCTGGGCGGAAATAGTTGCATCGCGCTCCTGAAGCTTGTGCTGCAATGCGGCGAACTCGGTCGCGACATTGTTTGCGTATCTGGTGGCCTTTTCCTTCACAACCGCCACTCGGCTCTCAGTTTCCGCCTTAGCCGCATCGATCTGGACCCGCGCGTCCTGCTGAACCAGAGCAATGGTTTCGTTCGCGCAGAATTCAGCCTGCTCGACCAACTTGATCGCCTCTGCGCGTTGTCGCCGGCCGGCTTCCGCAAGCGCCTCTGCATCCGCCTTTCGGGCCATCCACTCGTTGCGCTCGAAGCGCTGACGCTTCTTCCCGAGTCGCTTCAGTCCGTGCCGGGACGCCACGTCGTAGTAGAAGTTGTTCTGGAACTGCTTCATCGCGGCCTGATGAGCTTTCTTTTGCTCGCGCTTGGAGCCGCCGCGCTCGGCTGCCGCTTGCCCGGCCCGCAGGCCTGGATGAATTCTCGTCAGGTGGAGGCGGCGGTCCGCATCGAGGTGGCTCACGGCGATAAACTGAATGTGGGGTTGGGCCTCGTCGATGTGCTCGACGACGCTCATCAGGTGGTCGCCCCAGTACTGGCGGAGCCATGCGATGCTGTCGTCGCGAAACGCGGCCCAGCGGCTCATTGCTTCAGCATCATCAAGACAGGGGGCCAGCGGCTCGGGCCAGGAGATCACGCCGGCCAGGATGATTGGGGCGTCGCATCGAAGGCGACGGCCTCGCACATCGACGGCCTGTCGCCCAAGCTCGTCGGCGAATGCAACCGCGTCGCGGGGATCGCAGCCAAAGCGCTGAATGTGCGGCTTCGGATCCGCCAAATGCGGGCAGGCATGCGGCTCGCGCACCTGCTCAGCAGCGATCCCGTGCATCGATCGCTTGCGTCGACGGCTGTTCTTGTGATGCGCTCCGACCCTGCCGTACACTTCGAAGCGAATGAATTGCGGTCCCATGCGGATGTCCTCGTGTTGAGGTTTTTATCCGCGACGGCCCGGCAAGTCGGAAGGGCAGCTAACACCTAGTCGGTTACTAGGTGTTAGAAATCGGTTTGAGCGCCAACGACCGCCATTCGGCCAATGGGTACCAGACTTGGCCGGTACGCGAGACGGGCAGCGAGCCGGGCGCACTCAGCAGACATACGAGAGCAACGCAGGGGAGGCCGTTTGCTGGCAATGCGGCCGAGTACGTGGGGCGGGGCATCCAGCGCAACGAACTAGGCCGTCCGGACCTTGTCGGATGTCAGGTGTGCGAATTCGGCTCTTGCTGCGATCCCACCAGCCCGGCCAACCGCTGCCGAAGCTCGGTTCGCGTGAGGGAGACCGGCTGCGGACCGTGGGCCGTCAGCAAATTTTCGAGCGCGATGCAGATGAGGTCAGCGCTATATTGGCCTGACGGCGAACCTCAAAAAGCGGCTAGCGGATCTTAACGCGGGCAACTCTCCGCATACCTCCAAATACATGCCTTGGAGGCTGGTTACCTATGTGGCCTTCTCAGATATCGAGAAGGCGAGAGCCTTCGAACGTTATTTGAAGTCGGGTTCGGGCCACGCCTTCGCGAAGAAGAGATTCTGGTGAGCGAAAGCAAAAACGGACTATCGCCTTACTCCATCATCTCCCGCACCATCGGCACCACTTTCCTCCCGTAAAGCTCGATGCTCCGCATCAGTTTCTCGTGCGGCAAAGGCCCCGCCGAATACTTCAGCTGGAAGCGCGAAATGCCAAGCGCCTTTGCGGTCTTGGCGATCTTGCGCGCGACGGTTTCCGGCGAGCCGACATAGAGCGAGCCGTGCTCCGCCTCATTGACGAACTCGTCGCGGCCCATCGGCGGCCAGCCGCGCTCCTTGCCGATCCGGTCGCGCATCGCCTTGTAGTCGGGCCACAGCTCTTCGCGCGCCTGCTCATCCGTCTCGGCGACGTAGCCAGGCGAGTGCACGCCGATCGGCTGTGCCGGGCGGCCGAACTCCTTGAAGGCGCGATGGTAGAGATCGACGTAAGGCGCAAAGCGCGTGGGATCGCCGCCGATGATCGCGAACATCAGGGGCAGGCCGTAATGCGCTGCGCGCACCACCGATTGCGGGCTGCCGCCGACGCCGATCCAGGCCTTAAGCCGGTCGTTCTCGACCGGCGGATAGACCAGCTGCTCTTTCAGCGGCGGACGCAGCTTGCCCTCCCAGGTCACCGGCTGCTGCGACAAGAGAGCCGTGAACAGATCGAGCTTTTCCTCGAACAGCGCCTCGTAAGCGCGCAGGTCGAAGCCGAACAGCGGAAAGGATTCGGTGAAGGAGCCGCGGCCGAGGATCACCTCGGCACGTCCGTTGGAGAGCGCATCCAGAGTCGCAAAGCGCTGGAACACGCGAATGGGGTCGTCCGAGCTCAGCACCGTCACGGCCGAGCCGAGATGGATGCGCTTGGTGCGCGACGCGATCGCGGCGAGCACGGTCTCGGGCGAGGAGATCGCAAAATCAGATCGGTGGTGCTCGCCGAGGCCGATGAAATCGAGGCCGAGCTCGTCAGCCAGCACGGCCTCGTCGACGACGTTGCGGATCACCTGAGCATGCGCGAGCGTCTTGCCTGTGCCGTCCTTGGTGACGTCACCAAAGGTATCCAGTCCGAATTGAAGCGGTGAGGTCATCGATCAGGTCTCTGCGGGGGGAGGGGGGTGCGAGCAGCGCCCGCATGTGGGAAATTGTTTGCTGTGCAGCTAAGGCGCGGAGACCGCTTCGACAATGCTGCTCCGGGAAAGGCTGGTTTTCCGGTTTTTCATCGCCCCGCCGGCTCAGTCGGACTTGGCGAACGTCTCGACCAGGGTCTCGCGCAGCCAGCGTTGCGCCGGTACGGTGTCGTTGCGCTGGTGCCAGAACAGGCTGACGATGCGCGGTGGCGCCTTGAGCGGAAGCGGCATGGCGTGCAGGAACGGCGCGTGTCGGGATTGCGAGCGCAGCTCGCTCGGCAGCACGGCGATCAGGTCGGTCTGGCGCACGACCTCGTAGGCGGCGCTGTAATGATTGACGGTCGCGACCAGGTTGCGCGACAGCCCGCGCGAGGCGAGGAAAAGATCGTAGGACGGCAAGGTCTTGCCGGCGAGGCTCACGTCCAAGTGCCCCGCATTGAGGAAGCTGCGCGTGCTCAGCCGCTTCATCGCGGCGAGCGGATGGCCGCGCCGCATGAAGCAGGCGTAGTCGACGGTCCACAGCGAGCGCGAGCGAATGGCGGCCGGCTGTTGCGCCTCGTTGACATATACGCTCAGCACGCAATCGACCCTGTTGTCCTCGAGCTGGTCGGCGATCTCCAGAATGGTGTTGGGTACGGTATGGACGCGCGCCTTGGGCGCGACCCTGCCGAAATGGTTCAGCAGGTTCGGCATCACCAGCGAGGCGACGTAGTCCGACATCGACAGGCTGAACTCGGTCTGCGCGCGGCGCGGATCGAACACCTGCTCGTCGAGCGCGCCGCGAACGCGTTCCAGCGCCTCGCCGATCGGCTCCCACAGCACCACGGCGCGCTGGGTGGGGCGGATGCCGGTGCCGGACCTGACGAACAGGGGATCGCCGAGCGCGTCGCGCAGGCGCGCGAGCGCGTTGCTGACCGCCGGCTGCGTCATCAGAAGCGCATTAGCGGCGCGCGTGACGCTGCCTTCGGTCATCAGGGCCTCGAAGACTTTCAACAGGTTGAGGTCGAGCGATCGGAACGACAGAACATTCACCACAGTGATGTACTAGATCATAATTATAAATTATGACGATAATATCTCTTTGTCTATGGTTCCTCCAAGGGATGAGCGGAGTGCCGGGCCGCCAGACAGAGGGGGACTTTCATGTCGATGATCTCGGCGCGCGTCGAGCGCCTTCCATTCGCGCGTTTCCACACGCATCTGCTGTTGATGGGCGGGCTCGGCTACGCATTCGACGCGATGGACGCAGCCGTGCTGGCGTTCATCCTGCCGGTGCTGCGCACTGCCTGGAACCTGTCGAGCGTTCAGATCGGCGTGCTCGGCAGCAGCACCTATATCGGCTTCCTGTTCGGCGCGCTGCTGGCGGGCACGCTGGGCGACCTGATCGGGCGCCGCGCGGTGATGATGTCGGCGCTGGCGCTTTACTGCGCAGCATCGATCGTGAGCGCGATGGTCGATACCTGGCCGTCCTTCTTTGCCGCCCGCGTTGTCGCCGGCATGGGGACCGGCGCGGAGAGCGCGATCATCGCGCCCTATCTCGCGGAGTTCGTCGCGCGGCGCTATCGCGGCAGCTTTACCGGCGCACTCGCCGGCTTCTTCTCCTTCGGCTTCGTCGCCGCAGCCTTGCTCGGCTACTTCATCGTTCCCGCCTACGAGAACGGCTGGCGCATCGTGCTGGTGATCACAGCGGTGCCGGTCGTCATGCTGCTGTGGTGGCGCCGGGCGCTGCCGGAATCGCCGCGCTGGCTCGAAAGCCGGGGACGGGAGAAGGAAGCCGAAGCCGTCCTCGACAGGATCGAGGCAGGCTTTGCGCGCGCGGGCCATGTCCTGCCGCAGCCGGTCGTCGAAGCGACGGCGCCGGCCGGAGCTACCGGAACGCTGCTCGCCAATTTCGCGGCGCTGCTCGCCGGCCGCCAGGCGCGCATCACCATCATGACCTGGATCATGTGGCTGGCGATCACCTTCAGCTATTATTCCTTCTTCGTCTGGATCCCCGGCCTGCTGGTCCAGAACGGGATGAGCATTACCAAGAGCTTCGCCTATTCGATCGCGATCTATTGCGCGCAGATCCCCGGTTATTTCAGCGCCGCGTATTTCAACGAGCGCATCGGGCGGCAGGCGACGATCGCGACCTACATGGTGCTCGGCGGTGCCAGCGCGCTCGGGCTCGCCTTCGCGCAAAGCGACCAGCAGATCATGGCGGCGGGGATCTTCCTGTCCCTGTTCATGAACGGCACCTATGCGGGCGTCTATGCCTATACCGCCGAAGTATTCCCGACGCCGGTCAGGACCACGGGTGCCGGGCTCGCCTCCGCAATCGGTCGCATCGGCGCGATCGTCTCGCCGATCCTGGTCGGCTATCTCTATCCGAATTTCGGCTTCGCCGGCGTATTCGGGGTCACCACCACTGTGCTGCTGCTCGGGGCAGTCACCGTCGTGCTGATGGGCGTGCCGACGCGCGGCCGCTCGCTGGAAGAGATCGCGGCGGGTGAAGTTGCATGACGCGGACGAAAGTTACCGCTGATCCCTGGCTCTGCGCCGTCGCGGCGGCGCAGAGCAGGGCGGATCAGCCGGATGCACTATTCGCGGCACTCGACGAAGCCGTGAAGTCGGCGATCGGGCACAAGCTGTTCACGATCCTGACCTACGACGGGGACAGCGGCGAAGCGGCGCGGGTCTATTCCAATCTTCCCGGTCCGTACCCGACCGGCGGACGCAAGCGCCTCGCGCCGGGCCCGTGGACCGAGGCGGTTCTTGATCGCGGCGAGGCCTATATCGGCCGCACGCAGGATGATCTGCGCAAGGTGTTCTCCGACCACGAGCTGATCGCCTCGCTCGGCTGCGCGAGCGTGCTCAACATGCCCGTGCGCTGGCGCGGCCGTACGCTCGGCTCGCTCAATCTGCTTCACGAGGCGGGCTGGTATGGCGAGGACGATATCGCCGCGTGCCTTCCCTTTGCCCAGCTCACCTTGCCGGCGCTGCTTGCGCCGGTCGACTTCTGACAGGATTCCGCGATGTCCAGCATCCTCTTCAAGAACGCCGCGCTGCTCGATCCGCTCCAGGCGGAATTGCTGGCAGGCCATGATGTGCTGGTCGAAGACAGCCTGATCAAGGAGGTCTCGGACCGGCCGATCCAGGCCACCGCCGATCGCACCATCGATCTCAAGGGCAGGACGCTGATGCCCGGCCTGATCGACCTGCATGTGCACGCCATCGCCGTTGAGCTTAACCTGGCGCAGCAGGTGCACATGCCGAACGTGCTGGTGACGCTGCGCTCGACGCTGCTGCTGCGCGGCATGCTGCGGCGTGGCTTTACCACCGTCCGCGACGCCGGCGGCGCCGGCCATGCGCTGAAGCAGGCGATCGAGACCGGCCTGACCGACGGGCCGCGGCTGTTCGTCTCCGGCCGTGCGCTCAGCCAGACCGGCGGCCATGGTGATATGCGGGCGCGCTCGGATTACCTCGCGAGCGACGCCCCGTGTCCCTGCTGCGTGCGTGTCGGGGCGCTGGCGCGCGTTGCCGACGGCGTCGATGGCGTGCGCAGGGCAGCACGCGAGGAGCTCCAGATGGGCGCCGACCAGATCAAGATCATGGCGTCCGGCGGCGTCGCTTCACCGACCRATCCGGTCGGCGCCTTCGGCTACTCCGAGGACGAGATCCGCGCCATCGTCGAGGAGGCGCGCGGGCGCCAGACCTACGTGCTCGCCCACGCCTACACCGCTGCCGCCATCGAACGCGCGGTTCGCTGCGGCGTGCGCACCATCGAGCATGGCAATCTGGTCGATGCTCCGACCGCGCGCCTGATCGCCGACAAGGGTGCCTATGTGGTGCCGACCCTCGTCACCTACGAGGCGCTGGCCAACGAGGGCGCCCAATACGGCCTGCCGCCGGAGAGCGTGGCCAAGATCGCCGATGTCCGCGACGCCGGTCTGCGTTCGCTCGCGATCTATCGCGACGCCGGGGTAAAGATGGGATTTGGCAGCGATCTGCTTGGAGCTTCTCAACGCCTCCAGAGCGACGAATTCCGCCTTCGCGCCGAAATTCTGGGAGCGCGCTCCGTCATCGCCAGCGCGACTTTGATCGGCGCCGAAGTGCTCGGCATGGAGGGTAAGCTCGGCCGGATCGCGCCCGACGCTATTGCGGACCTGCTCGTGGTCGACGGCAACCCGCTGCGCGATGTGGCCTGCCTGCTCGGCCAAGGCGAGCACATCCCGATGGTGATGAAGGCAGGCAAGGTCCAGTTCGACCGGCTGAACGCTTAAAGCGTTTTCGAGCGAAGAGGATACCGGTTCGCGTTAGGAACACACGTCTAAACAAGCCTGCGCTACCGCCACATCCCCCGCATCCGCGCCCCGATATCGATCTTCGGGCCCTGCGCCGCAGCGCGGGCCGCAGCCGAAGCCGCCTTCGGCCAGGCGGTGCGCTCGAACAGATAGACGAGGGATTCCGGGATGAAGCGGGTGCGCGAGGCGTAGACGTGGCGATCGCCCTTGGCTTGCTGGCCGTGGGTGAAGAAGCGCTGCGGCACGACAAGATGCAGATCGTCCTTGGCGCGCGTCATCGCGACATAGAGCAGGCGGCGCTCCTCCTCAAGCTCGGCCGAGGTACCGGCGCCGAGATCCGACGGCATGCAGCCGTCGACGACGTTGAGCACGAACACCGACTTCCATTCCTGGCCCTTGGCGGAGTGGATGGTGGAGAGGATCAGATAGTCCTCGTCGCGGAGCGGAGGACCTGATTTGTCGCTGGTCGCATCCGGCGGGTCGAGCGTGAGCTCGGTCAGGAATTTTTCGCGCGAGGCATAGCCGCTCGCGATCTGTTCGAGCTGCATGAGATCGGCGCGGCGCGTCTCGGAATCCTCGTGGATGCGATCGAGATGCGGCTCATACCAGAGCCGCACGCGCTCGAGATCGGCGGGCCATTCCGAGTAACGCAGATTTCCGACCGTGCGGACGAAGTCGGTCCACTCGGCGCCGGTGCGTGGCGGCACCGCAAGCTGGCCGAGCGCGGCAAGCGGGTCGGTGCTCTCCGCCATCTGGTCGAGCACGCGCTGCGCGGTGGCGGGGCCGACGCCGGGCAACAGGTGCAGGATGCGGAAACCGGCGACGCGGTCGCGCGGATTTTCGGCAAAGCGCAGCAGCGCCAGCACGTCCTTGACATGCGCGGCATCGAGAAATTTCAGTCCGCCGAACTTGACGAAGGGGATGTTGCGGCGGGTCAGCTCGATCTCCAGCGGACCGGAATGCGAGGACGTCCGGAACAGCACCGCCTGGTGCTTGAGCAGCGCGCCTTGCTCGCGGTTGGCCAGCACCTCCTCGACGATGTAGCGCGCCTGGTCGGCCTCGTCGTGGACGGTGACGAGCTGCGGCTTCTGCGACGAGGTGCGGTCGGTCCAGAGGTTCTTGGTGAAGCGTTCGCGCGCAAGCCCGATGACGCCGTTGGCCGCCGCCAGCACGGGTTGCGCCGAGCGGTAGTTGCGGTCGAGCGTGATCATCTCGGCGCGGGGGGAGAAGCTTTGCGGAAAATCCAGGATGTTGCGCACGGTGGCGGCGCGGAACGAATAGATCGACTGCGCGTCGTCGCCGACCACGGTTAGCCCGCGTCCATCCGGCTTCAGCGCCAGCAGGATCGAGGATTGCAGCCGGTTGGTGTCCTGATATTCGTCGACCAGCACGTGATCGAAGCGGCCGCCGATCTCTTCGGCGATCAGCGCATCGCTCATCATCTGCGACCAGTAGAGCAGGAGGTCGTCGTAATCCAGCACGTGCTGGGTCTGCTTGGCCTCGACATAGGCCGCGAACAGGCCCTTCAGCTCGGCGGCCCAGCCCGCGCACCAAGGATAGTGCTGGCCGAGCACTTTTTCGATCTCCATCTCGGCATTGACGCAGCGCGAGTAGATCGACAGGCACGTGCCCTTGGCGGGAAAGCGGCTCTCGGTCTTCGACAGGCCGCGCTCGTGCCGGACCAGATTCATCAGGTCGGCGGAATCCTCGCGGTCGTGGATGGTGAAGGCTGGATCGACGCCGATCCGCTCGGCATATTCGCGCAGAAGGCGCGCGCCGATGCCGTGGAACGTGCCGGCCCAGGTGAGGGCGTCGCGCATGATCGCGGCATTGTTCTCGCCCAGCGCCTTTCGGGCGATGCGCTCAACCCGGCCGGCCATCTCGGCCGCGGCGCGGCGGGAGAACGTCATCAGGAGGATGCGGCGTGGATCGGCGCCTGCGACGATCAGGTGCGCGACGCGATGGGCGAGCGTATTGGTCTTGCCGGAGCCCGCGCCGGCGATGACGAGCAGGGGGGCGCCCACGGTCGCGCCGTCRGCGACGCCATGCTCCACGGCGCGGCGCTGCTCCGCATTGAGCGTGTCCAGATATGTCGCCACGAATCGCCCCGGTGAAAGGGTGAGAGTCGGCGATCCCGGTGCGAATCGCAATGCGGCTGGACGGAACCAATGTTAAGACCTAGGGACAACACGGCCCGAAGTTCCAGCCCGAGAAGCGCGCAACCGGCATGACCGAGCTCAAGCCCGACCAGTTCGAGATGCGGCGGCTGGAGTCGCTCAGCAACACCATCTTTGGTGTCGCCATGACGCTACTCGCCTACGACCTGCCCAAGGCCGCGGTGTTCACCAGCGCCCCGAGCTGGAGCGATCTCGCCCATGTCTATTCCGGCAAGCTCGCCGGTCTCGCGCTCAGCTTCATCATCGCCGGCGTGTTCTGGATCAGCCACCACCGCCGGCTCGCGCGCCAGCCCGTGGGCAGCCGCGGCATGGTGATCCTCAACCTGTTCTTCCTGCTGTCGATCGTGCTGCTGCCGGTGACCAATGGCCTCTACATCAATTACAGCATGAGCAGCGCGGTGGCCGTGCTGTACGGCCTGCATCTGACCGCGATCGCCGGCCTCAATGCCTGGCTGTGGTGGCGATTTTCGGCGGCTGGCGCCACGAGATCATGGCCTCGATGTTTCCGCTGCTGGTGTTCATTCCGGGCACGATCGATGCGGCCTTCGCGCCGCACGTCGCGCCCATCGTGTGGTTCATCGCCTTTGGCGGGCTGCTGATCCAGCGCTTCTATGTCGCACCGACCGGGCCAGGCGCGTGAGGCGGCGGCTCACCCTTTTGTCGCGCCGAACCCGTCGACCGGCACGTAAAGCTTGACCGGGCGGATTTCGTAGACCGCCGACGGGTTGACCTCGCGCAGCTTCCGCGCCGCTGCGATCGCTTCCTCATCGGTATCGTAGTCGACGAGATGGAAGCCGAGAAGCTGCTCCTTGGTCTCGGCAAACGGGCCGTCCAGCACCATGCCCGCGCCGGGGCCGCGCAAGGTGTGCGCCTTTCGGGTCTCATCCAGACGGGCGGCCGGCCCAAGGTGTCCGCTTGCCCTCAAGGGCGCCTGAACCTCGATCACTTTGGCCACGACCGCGGCGTCCTGCTCGGGCGTCCAGGACAAAATCTCGTCTTCCACGTGGTAGGCCAGGATGGCGTAAAGCATCGTCACCTCGTTTGTTTTTCAAGCTCGCAGTCGGAAGGATGTATGAGCGCCGTCGATACCGACAATCCCGGAGACTAACATATTGCGTCGCGCAAGTTGCGACGAAACCGTCCTGAAACCCGATTGCCGCCCTCGGAGGTGAACGCTTCCCAAAGCCGAGGCGACTGATGGCCACCAAGAACACTTCGGAGGCGGCCATGTCGACCATAAAGATCATCTGCGACGCGCGTCGGGCGGGAAAGTCGGAAGCCGCGGATTTGCACGACCAGTCCGGCCACCACCGCTATTACGGCAGCTCGGCCGAGAACGGCGGTGAGCGGATCGTCGAAAGCCGCCGCGGAAAACGCCCGCGCGCGTTCAATGTGTGTGGCTTCTGACGCCTTCGGCGATACCGTCTTTCAACATGGACGTCCTGCAAATATCGATCGCGGCGATGCCGTTCCTGCTTGCGCTGATGAGCCGGACGCGAAAGGCAATCGCGCCGTGCCTGCTGACGAGCATCATCACCGTGCTGCTCGGCGACGAGCCTCATCGGGCGGTCATGGCCTGGTGCGTCGGCGTGCTGATTGCCGCCGTTGCCCTGGGTGAGCGGCATCGCGCGAGCTGACCCGGCGCCGTCACGGCGCGCTCAGGACCTGTTTGACCAACGCCTCGCGCAGCGTGGCCAGCTCGCCACTCGCTTCCATCTGCGCGATCACCTTGCCGACCTTCGGCACCAGATCGCGATGGCGTTCGTGCAAATAATGGTAGATGTGGATGCGCTCCAGCGGTGGCGAGAGCGGGACAATTCTGGTCTGCAGATTGAGTTTCCTCACCGCGACGAGCCCGCTGAAGAGATCGGTGACCATCAGCTTGAAACGGTCGGCGTCGAGCATCCTGATCATGTTCTCGAGGCTGGTGGTCGTGGTGACGCGGGCCATGCCGCGCGTCCCGGCCTCTGAGGAGCCGACGCCGCGGACGATGCCGATGCTGTACTCCCTGATCGAATTCCAGCCGGCGACGTCGAAACGGAGTTTCGTCGCGAAGACCGCCGGCTCGATGTAGTTGATCGCCGGCGTGACCYGAATCAGCGTCGGGTAGTCGCTGGAGAGCGTTCCGATCCGCTGGATCTCGCCATCGACCTCGCCGGCGCTCGACAACGCCAGCGCGCGTTTGCCAGGGACGTCCTCGAACTCCAGCTTGATATTCAGCTTGGCGTAGACGGCCCGCAGCATCTCGCCGCCGACATATTGATCGGGGATGTCGGCGATCCGCGCCAGCCGGATCAGCTCCTGCGCCTGTGACGGACCGGCGGCGAGCAATGACAGGCAGGCGACGATGATCCGCCACATGACGCGTCTCCTTTACCCTGCATGGCTACCATTGGATTCGGATGGCCGCGATCCACCTGGGGTGGCACCCGTGTGGCGGCCGCAACGCTCGCTTGTCTTGCAGGCGACTGCGGACTTTAGCCAATGTCATTCCAGTACGCGAAGTGATAGTTTGCGCGAGAATCCTGCTGCTGGGCGCAAGACAAGACCCCGCCAAGCCGCCCATGGGCCGGCAGGATCGCCACGCAGGTCGCGTGATGAGAGAATTTCAACTGTCGAATTGCTCGCGGCTGCGACCCGCCGTCCGGAGCAGGGTGCCGCCATTCCGGGGACGTGGTGCATGGGCAACGCAGGCGACGAGGACTCCAAGCGCAGCAGTCGCGCCGGTCCCCCGGCGGCCGCGAAGCAGGATTTGAGCGGGATCGGCGCTGCATTTGCGCCAGGGATGATCGGAGCGCTGCTGTCGCGGATCTTCAACTGGTCGCGCAGTGGCGTCGGGCCGGCGCCTGCTGGCCGCCGTGCTGCTGTTCTCCTCGATCGTCACGCTGATGCTGACCGCGCTTCAGCTCTATCTCGACTACGACCGCGAGGTCGGTGTCATCGAGACGCGGCTCGACGAGATCGGCCGCAGCACGACCGGCAGCCTCGGCGAGAGCCTGTGAAATCTCGACCAGAACCAGCTCAAGCTCCAGCTCGACGGCATCCTGCGGCTGCCCGACATCCGCGCCGCCGAGGTGCGCGAGATCGCCGATCGTCCCAATCCGATCCGTGTCGCGGTCGGCGAGCCGAGCACCCGCTCAGCCGTGACACGCGACTATCCGCTGAACTACAGCGTCCAGGGGACGTCACGCCCGATCGGCGTGCTCCATGTCGAGGCGACGCTGGCCGAGGTCTATCAGCAATTGCTGAACCGGGCCTTGGTCATCCTGGCAAGCGAGGCCGCGAAGACCTTTGTCGTCTCGCTGTTCATCATCTACATGTTCCATCTGCTGGTGACGCGGCATCTGGCCGCCATCGCCGAGTTCGTCGGCCAATACAGCCTGTCGCGGCCGCCGCCGCCTTTGCACCTCGAGCGCCGGCCGCCCCGCGATCCCGACGAGCTGGACAAGGTGATCGACGCCTTCAACGCGATGTGCGCGAACCTCGAGCGCGCCTATGGCGAGCTGCGCGAGGCCAACGCAAATCTCGAGCGCGACCTGAATATCCGCCGGCGCGCCGAAGAGGACGCGCGTGCCAGTGAAGAGCGTTTCCGCGACTATGCCGAGACCGCGTCCGACTGGTTCTGGGAGACCGGACCGGATCATCGGTTCACCTACGTATCCGACCGGGCCGGCGCCTTCGGCATGGACAACAAGGCGCTGGTCGGCAAGCACCGCACAGATGCCGCCTCCGACCGCGACGCCGAGCCTGAGAAATGGCGCGCGCACGTGGCGACCTTGGACCGCCACGAGCCGTTCCGGAAGTTCGAATATCGCGGGCGCGACGTGGCCGGCCGCATGCATCATTTCAATGTCAACGGCCAGCCGATCTTCGCGGCGGACGGACGCTTCATGGGCTATCGCGGGTCGGCCACCGACCTCACGGCGCAGCACGAGGCCGAGGAGCGGCTGCGCCAATCTCAGAAGATGGACGCGATCGGTCAGCTCACCGGCGGCGTCGCTCACGACTTCAACAACGTGCTCACGGTCATCACCGGCACCATCGAGATCATCCAGGAAGGGCTTGCCGACAAACCCGAGTTCGCCGCGATCGCACAACTGATCGACGATGCGGCGGCGCGCGGCGCCGAGATCACCTCGCAGCTGCTAACCTTCGCGCGCCGCCAGCCGCTGGAGCCCCGTGACATCGACGTCAACGCACTCGTGGTCGAAACGGCGAAGCTGCTCAAGCCGATCCTCGGCGAGCATATCGAGATCGTGACCCGGCTCGCGGACGACGCCTGGTCCGCGATGGCAGATCCGTCGCAGCTCTCGTCTGCGATCGTCAATCTCGCCGTCAACGCGCGTGACGCGATGCCGGGCGGCGGCCGGCTCACGCTGGAGACCGCGAACCGCGAGCTCGACGGCACCAGCGGTGCCGGCGACGGCGACGTCATGCGCGGCGCCTTCGTGATGATCGCGGTGGCCGACACCGGTCACGGCATCCCGGCCGACATCCGCGAGCGCGTGTTCGAGCCGTTCTTCACCACCAAGGGCGTCGGCCGAGGCACCGGACTTGGGCTCAGCATGGTCTACGGCTTTGCCCGCCAGACCGGCGGCACCGTCGTCATCGAGAGCGAGGAGGGGCGCGGCACGGTGATGCGGCTGTTCCTGCCGCGGTCGAAGGGCGAGGCGCCGGCCAGGACGGCGCCGGTTCAACCGCCCGCGTCGGCACGCGGGCACGAGACGATCCTCGTGGTCGAGGACGATCCGCTGGTGCAGGGCTATGTCATCGCCCGGCTCGGCACCCTCGGCTATCGCACGCTCGCCGCCAGCGACGGCGCAGCCGCGCTTGCGCTGGTCGACCAGGGCGTCAAATTCGATCTCCTGTTCACGGACATCATCATGCCCGGCGGCATGAACGGACGGGAATTGGCCGAAGCCGTCCGGCGTCGACGGCCGGGGGCGAGCGTGCTCTACACCTCCGGCTACACCGACGACACCATCGTCCACGAAGGACATCTCGATCCCGGCCTGGCGCTGCTCAGGAAGCCGTACCGGAAATCGGAGCTGTCGCAGAAGATCCGTGAGGTGCTTGCAGGCGAGCCGCCGGCCTGAGCGGAACTCATCCATGCGGCGCCACCCACGAAAAAAGGCGCGGCGGGGAGGCCYCGTCGCGCCCGATTTCTTGCTCGCTGGTCCAGGGCTGAGAGCGCCCCGATGCCAGGCCTTTCGTCAAAGCCTAGCGGGCGATCCCAGCGAGGTGACAGCGCTTGAGATAAGACACTGGATCACCTCCTTTCGTTGGTTTCGGGACTCTGAATATAGGACGAAATCCCGCCGCCGTTAAGGGCGCCCCGGGGGCGGGAACTGGCCTGTCCGCGAGACGGGAAAGGCCGGTTCGGAGCAGTTGAGACTGCCGCCCGGTCGTGTTAGGGAGCCAGTGATGCGGGTGTAGCTCAATGGTAGAGCAGCAGCCTTCCAAGCTGAATACGAGGGTTCGATTCCCTTCACCCGCTCCAACCACCAACATGCAGCAGCAGAAGCGGTTGCGGGACAAGGCGTTACGTAACGCGCTCAGGCATATCAAGAGTCCGTCGTGCGACCAAGAAGCGCTCTTTGGGGCGCTCCGGCGCAACCGTCGTCATGAGACTGAGAGGCCGATGATGAGGCAACCAATCGGCCCTCACTGAGTGGCGCGCGTTCTTTCTTTGTCACGCATTGTCACGCGAATCCTCATTCGACTAGAATCCGTGAAAGCAAAATCACAAGCCACGAAACAACGCGGCTTCACTACATAGGAACTACGGAAGTGTTTGCTCGGGCATTGAGGCTGCGAGCGTTGCTTGGCACCATCTCGGGTGGCGCGCCTCATAGCTGGTGAATTGAGCCGTTTCCATCGGCTGTTCTTGCTCAACACTACCCTGACGTTCCCAACCTTGGCGACATGAGCCTGCTGTCCAGACGAAGGAGTCGGCCGAGGACAGATGCGCCGCATCCTCCAATCGCACGTCGATGAGGCGAAGACAGAGGATGAGCGGAAGCGAGTGCGGAAGGAGTTGAGGGAGTGCGCTCGGGTCGATCGAGGCGCCGGCTAGTAATCGGTCTTGGTCTTCTCGGCGATGTCCATGTATGTGCGAAGGACATGGTCCGCGAGTTGTTGTGGCGCAAAATCACGTCCCTTCTCATCTACACCAACCCACGCGTGGTAATCTGGTCGCACGAGTTGGTAGGAATAGCGCAACGATTTTATGGAAACCCCTTAAATACATCAAATAGCAAATGAGCACTTCTCTTTGATATCCCGGGATCTGCGAAGACGATCGGCACGCTCCGCGACGGTTTCTTCGTGTGGGTTGCTGCCCCGCTCCGTAGCTCGCGATTCAATTGCTGCAGCGGCCCCTTCGATGCCCCAGCGCTGCAGTCCTACATACAGCCGCGTCTTCGGTAGCCAAGGCGGCATTGCGGGCGATCGACCGTTGGCACAAAGGTCGTGAAGTCCCAGCCGTCATCCAAGGACCTGTTCTTGATCGCGTCCCTTTCAACGCGAGTCCAGGGTGTCTCGCCCCACTCCGGTCGGAATAGCACCACAACCAGACGGGCGGTTCTCCCGTAAACTTGGCTGAAGCTTTCCTGCCCGTCTGTTCCGGCAATCTCTCGTTGCCGTTCGCTATAGATGAATGTTTTCAAGCGCGGGGACAGAAAATCGTTTAGTTGCGTAGCCACACCTTCATCGATGGCGCAAAAACTGAAAGCAACGTCGTATTCAAATTCCTCGGCCACTTGCCCAACCCCTTGCAGTAGATTTTGCAAACAGAATGCGTGCAGAGGGCGCCTAGAACAACCGCAGACGGAAGTTTTTGCCCCAGTTTCTGGGGTCGCTCGCGGGGGGGCAATTCCGGTAGGGAGGCGTTTTCGGGTGATTTCCGGTTATGTGCTAACTGCCGCTATGCTGCTGAAAATATGACAGTTTGTGCGGTTGGGTGATCTTCGATGAGGTGTATCGAGATGACGAGGGTTCGATTCCCTTCACCCGCTCCATTCCTCTCGACCAAGCTATCGGCCTCATGACGGTGACCGGCGCAAGGAACGCGGGACGGCTCGCGCCCGCATCGATCGTGGTGCAGCCGACAATCTCCTCTTCGAGCCTGTCATCGAAGACGTATGCCCATCCGGGGTCGGCCAGGGCGGTGAAATGTCATCCAGCGAAGACGCGAGATCGCTACGGTTGCGCGACCACAATGCCGACAGTAGTAGGGCACCCCAAGACTACACCATAGCCGAGTTCGCGCTCGTCGTGACCGACATCGTTAGTTACGGCGGCGAGATCAATTTCGATAGCTCGCGTCCCGATGGAACGCCGCGCAAACTGCTCGACGTCGGCCGTCTCGAAAAGCTCGGCTGGCGTGCCACGACGTCGCTTCACGATGGCTTGAGGCGCGCCTATGCGGCGTATCAGGCCGGCGCGCCGGTGGCGGTGCGAGAGTAGGAACCTTCACCGCAAGCAAGAGTTGGCCGGTCGGGCAGGGCGAAAAGCCACACGAGGCCGACCGTGCAAGAAGCCGTGCGCGTGCGCTCCACCGCGCAAATCGCAGGTCATCCGATTCATCCGATGCTGGTGCCGATACCGATCGCGTGCTTCATCGGGGCATTGGTGACCGACATTGCCTATGTCGTCAGCGCCGAGATCATGTGGGCGGATTTCTCCGCCTGGCTTCTGGTGGTCGGCGTCATCTTCGGTGTGCTGGCGGCGATCGCCGGCCTGACTGATTTCCTCGGCAATCGCCTGGTGCGGGCGCAGGCTCCGGCCTGGCCGCATCTGATCGGCAACGCCGTGGCGCTGATCCTGGCGACTGTCAATGTGCTGATCCACACGCGTGATGCGTGGACCTCGGTGTGGCCGACCGGGCTCATTCTTTCGGTGATCACCGTCCTGATCCTCCCGGTCACCGGCTGGCTCGGCTGGGCGATGGTGTACCGCCACGGCGTCGGAGTTGCGCGATGACGTCCTTGCTTGTCGGGATATTGCTGTGCTCTTCGCTTCTATGTCTTGCCGGTTGCGATGACGGCAGCGGTGATCCCAAAGCGCAGATCGGCGCCAATCCAAAGCTGCCTGACATTCAGCAATATCTGCTGCCGCCGATTCACATCGCGCGCATCATCGGCTGGAAGAAGGACGAGACGCCGACCGTCGCGCAGGGCCTGCAGGCAAAAGCCTTTGCGACGGGCTTGCAGCATCCGCGCTCGCTTTATGTGCTGCCCAACGGCGACGTGCTCGTGGTGGAGTCCAAGGCGCCGAAGGGCGCCGCGATCAAGCGGCCCAAGGAGATCGTGATGGGCTATGTCGAGTCCTGGGCGACCTCCGGCGGTGATACGGGCCCGAGCAACCGCATCACGCTGTTGCGGGACACCAACGGCGACGGCGTGCCAGATATGCAAAGCGTCTTCCTCGACCATCTCAACTCGCCGTTCGGCGTCGCGCTGGTCGGCAACGACCTCTATGTCGCCAACACCGATGCGATCGTGAAATATCCCTACACGGAGGGCGATACGAAAATCACCGCGCCGGGCACCGTGCTGACGCCGCTGCCTGGCGGCCCGATCGACCATCACTGGACCAAGAGCCTGGTCGCGAGCCCCGACGGCTCGAAACTCTATGCCGGCGTCGGCTCCAACAGCAACATCACCGAGAACGGCATGGAGGCCGAGCACAATCGCGCCGTCATCCTCGAGGTCGATCGCGCCAGCGGCCGCTGGCGCATTTTTGCGAGCGGATTGCGCAATCCCAATGGGCTGAGCTTCGAGCCGCAGACGGGCGCGCTGTGGACGGTAGTGAACGAGCGCGACGAGCTCGGTCCCGATCTCGTCCCCGACTACATGACGTCGGTGAAGGACGGCGGCTTCTATGGCTGGCCCTACAGCTATTACGGCCAGCACGTCGATCCCCGCGTCAAGCCGCAGCGGCCAGACCTCGTCGACAAGGCCATCGTGCCGGACTACGCGCTGAGCTCGCATGTCGCGCCGCTCGGGATGGCTTTCAACACCAGCACGAGTCTGCCGGCCGCTTACCGCGGCGGCGCCTTCGTCGGAGAGCACGGCAGCTGGAACCGGCAGGTGCTGAACGGCTACAAGGTCGTGTTCGTGCCGTTTGCGGACGGCAAGCCGAGTGGCCCTGCGCAAGACGTCGTCACCGGCTTCCTCAACAGCGACGATCGGGCACGCGGCCGTCCCGTCGGCGTCGCCATCGACAAGACCGGCGCACTGCTGGTCGCCGACGACAGTGGCAACACCGTGTGGCGGGTGACGGCAGCCCATCCGCAGGTCACGCAGCGCTAGATATCGAGGAGTTGCACCATGGGCCTTGCTCAATACGCGATCATCCCGGTCGACGGAGAATGGGGCGTGCTGCACGACGGCAACGTCAACGGCAAATACGCCACCAAGGAATCCGCATTCGAGTCGGCAGTTGCCGCCGCTTCACTGGCGCTTCGCCAGGGGCATGAGGTTCACGTCAGCGTCCCCGGGCGCGAGCGGGGAGAGACCGCGCTGGGAAGCTAACTTCGGCTAACTTCGTCACCTCGGCCGCCTGCGCCCCGCGGGCGATCGACGGCACGCGGTATGTCGCGCGTATTTTCAATCCGTCCGAGTGATTTCCTGTGACGGCATGTCGAGCCGGTCCGCGCGCGTGACCGCCGGGCGGAGGCGCGCGCCCCGCGCGAAAATAACATCATGTTAGGTTTATCGCATAACTGGGTAATTGTGTTAGCCCGGCGAAAGCCTATTGTCGCGACCAATCGGATACCCATCGGCAGTGACAAGCGCTCGCGGAAGTCGGCAGAGCGCCCGGAGAATACTGCCCAATTTCTAGCGAAGCCCGACAACGGGACGTCAGCAAACCCAGTGGAGGAATTTTCTGCGATGACCACGACTCGCACGATCCGTCACATGAGTCAGTCCAGGAAGGCTGCTGCGAGCGGCTGGATCGGTTCGGCTCTCGAATATTATGACTTCTTCATCTACGCGACCGCCGCGTCGCTGATCTTCCCGCAAATCTTCTTCCCGTCGGAAAATCCCACCGTCGCCATCGTCGCATCGCTGGCGACGTATGGTGTGGGATATGTGGCCCGGCCGATCGGGGCCTTCGTCCTCGGACATTGGGGCGACACCCATGGCCGCAAGACTGTTCTCATCGTCTGCATGTTCCTGATGGGCATCTCGACGATGGCGGTGGGTATCCTGCCGACCTATCAGCAGGTCGGCATCCTGGCGCCGATCCTGCTCGTTATCCTGCGCCTCGTGCAGGGATTTGCCGTGGCCGGTGAAATCTCCGGCGCGAGCTCGATGATTTTGGAGCATGCGCCGTTCGGCCGGCGCGGCTTCTATGCAAGCTTCGCCCTTCAAGGCGTGCAGGCTGGACAAATCCTCGCGGCAGCCGTCTTCCTGCCGCTGGCGGCCTATATGCCGACCGACGCCTTCAACAGCTGGGGATGGCGGATTCCGTTCCTGCTCAGCTTCTTCGTCATCGTCRCCGGCTACATCATTCGTCGCGAAGTCGACGAAACCCCTGCCTTTGCGCAAGAGGGCGCACGGGGAGAAACGCCGCGGTCGCCCATTGTTCAGGCCATCAAGCTGAGCTGGCGCGACATGCTCAGGGTGATCTGCATGGCTCTGATGAACGTCATTCCGGTCGTTGCGACCATCTTCGGTGCGGCCTACGCGGTGCAGCCGGCCTATGGCATCGGTTTTGCCAAGGACGTCTATCTGTGGATCCCGGTCCTCGGAAATATGCTGGCCATATTCGTCATTCCCTTCGTCGGCAATCTCTCCGACAAGGTCGGTCGCAAGCCTCCGATCATCGTGGGCGCGCTGCTCTCAGGCTTGCTTGCCTTCGTCTATCTCTATGCCATCAGCATCAGGAATGTGCCGCTGGCGATCCTGGTGTCGCTGCTGATGTGGGGCGTCGTCTATCAGGGCTACAACGCGATCTTCCCGAGCTTTTACCCCGAGCTGTTTCCGACCCGCACCCGCGTGTCGGCGATGGCGATCTCGCAGAACATCGGAACGACCATCACCGCATTGCTTCCGGCCCTGTTTGCGACTGTGGCACCTCCCGGCTCGGACAATATCCCCTTGACGGTGGGAGCGATCGCCTTCGGTATCACTGTCATCGCGGCGCTGGCGGCCGTCACGGCCCGGGAGACCTATCGGGTCAATATCGACGATCTCGGCAATCCCAAGGCCGTTCCGATGCCGCGGGCCGACTATGAGCGGCAGCGTGCGGAGGCGGCGAGCGGTGCGGCCGCAATTCCGACCTGAAGGGCACGCAAGGAGCCTGCCGCTGCGATCGATGATGTTTGCAGCGGTGGGGCTCGATGCGTTACTTGATTGCCTATTCGAACTCCGTGCGCGCGAGCGCGATCATCATGAGGTCAAGGGATGAACCCCGTTGTTGTTGCTGTCGCCATCACCGGCTCCGTTCCGCGCAAGAAGGACAATCCCGCGGTGCCGATCTTGCCGTCCGAGCAGATCGAGTCGACGCAGGAGGCCTTCGAGGTCGGCGCCACGCTTGCCCATATCCATGTTCGCAACGATGACGAGACGCCGTCCTCCGACCCCGCGCGTTTCGCGCAGGTGCAGGAGGGGATCAAAAAGCATTGTCCGGGGATGATCGTTCAGTTCTCGACCGGCGGGCGGGGCCGCGATCCCTCGGCGCGGGGATCATCGCTTTATCTGAAGCCGGACATGGCCTCGCTGTCGACTGGATCGGTGAACTTTCCGACGATCGTCTATGAGAACGGCGCCGCCCTGGTCGAGACTCTCGCGACCGGCATGAAGACAAATGGCATCCGCCCGGAAATCGAGATCTTCGATCTGTCGCATCTACACGGTGCGCGGCGTCTGATCGAGGCGGGGCTGATGGACTCGCGTCCGCACGTGCAATTCGTCATGGGCGTCAAGAACGCGATGCCTGCGGACGAGCATGTCCTCGACATCCTCCTGGGAGAGCTGAAGCGGCTGATCCCGAAAGCGACGTGGACGGCGGCCGGGATCGGACGCCATCAGGCCGAGGTCATGGGCTGGGCGCTTGCGCGCGGCGCCGACGCGGTGCGGACCGGGCTCGAGGACAATATCAGGATCGACAAGACCCGCCTGGCCGCCAGCAACGCCGAGCTCGTGACCATCGCCGCCGGGGCTGTCGCGCGCCACGGCCGGCGCGTCGCGACCGCAGCCGAGGCGCGATCCGTGCTCGGGCTCGCGGGGTAGAGGCTACTGCCCCCTGCTGACATGCTCCCGGCCGCCTTCTGCCATTCGGCGGCCGGCGTTCCGCTGCACTGAGTCTCCGGGTAAGACGGTGTCACAGGCGTGATCGGCGCCTGCTGGGCAGGCGACGAGTGGAATGCGGTTCTTGAAATCTGACAGCAGACTCATTGGGGTCCTGCTGGTGCTGGCAATCACCCAGCTCGTTGGATGGGGCACGATCGGTCTTCCGCCCATCGTCGGCCGCGACCTTGCGGCCGATCTCGGCATGAGTCTGCCGATGGTGTTTGCGGGCACCTCGGTGCTCTACGTTTCGATGGGGCTATGCGCTCCCTGGCTGGCAAAATCCTTTGCGCGGCATGGTGCGCGAAACGTGATGATGGCCGGTACGGCCGTCGCCATCCCCGGCTACATTCTGCTGTCCTTCGCCCGCGAGCCAATCCTCTATTTCGCCGCCTGGGTCGTGCTCGGCATGGCCGGCAGCGCCACGCTCTCCACCGGCGCCTATATCATGCTGAACGAGGTCGCTGGTCGCCGGGCCAAGGACGCGATCGGCGCGCTGATGCTGGTGACGGGACTCTCCAGCAGCATCTTCTGGCCGACCACGTCGTTCCTCAGCGGCCTGCTCGGCTGGCGCGGGACGTGCCTTGTCTATGCAGCGATGATGCTCGTCATCAATCTTCCCTTCTATGCGTTCTTCGCACCCCGCCGGAAAACGGCTGGGGATGATGGTGGCGAGCCGGTCAAGGCTGCGCCGCCGCCCGCGATTCCCAAGAGCACCTTCGGCCTCGTCGTCGCCGCGATCACGATGAATGCCTTCGTCAATTTCGGTATCGGCGCCATCATGATCGAATTGTTGAGGACGGAGGGGCTGGCGCCCGCGCAGGCGCTCGCGTTCGGTTCGATGCTGGGCGTGATCCAGGTCAGCGCCCGCGGGCTGGACTTCCTCGGCGGCGGGCGATGGGACGGGATCACGACCGGGCTCGTCGCGGGCACGGCGTTGCCGGTGGCCATGCTGCTGCTGATGACGAGCGAGGGGGTGACCTGGGCGGTTGCGGTCTTCATCCTGCTCTATGGCGCCGGCAGCGGTGCGATGGCGGTGGCGCGGGCGACGATCCCGCTGGTGTTCTACGACCAGGCCGAGTTCGCCAAGGCGATGTCGATGATCGCGCTGCCACTCAATCTGGCATCCGCGATCTCGCCGCCGCTCCTTGTCGGCCTGCTCACCCAGTTCGGCAGCCGTGGTGCGCTCGGTCTCACCTTTGTCTTCTCCTGCGCCACGGTGCTGATTTTGGTCCTGCTTGGCCGACGGCGGCCGCAGGTGGCTGCGGCGGCCGCGACCTGAACCGTCGACGTAATCTTCGTAGCGCGGAATTCGCCGCCGCGGGCTACCTCAGCTGCGGGGCAGGGGATGGCCGTATGCCCAGCGTGCAGTGCTCAGCGCCCGAAAATAGTGTATCCGCAGGAGGCGCAGGCCCGCTTCGAGCGCCGCGCCAAGATCCAGTTCCCGGAGGAAATCGACATGTCGGCTCTGCCGCTCTCAGGCATCAAGATCCTTGACCTCACCCGCGTGCTGGCCGGGCCCCTGTCGGCCCAGATGCTGGGCGATCTCGGCGCGGAGGTGATCAAGATCGAGCGGCCGGGCACCGGCGACGACGCGCGCGCCTTCGGCCCGCCTTACCTGACCGATCCCGAGGGCAAGGCCAACAACAACAACTCGTTCTACCTTTGCGCCAACCGCAACAAGAAGTCGGTCACCGTCAACATCGCCAAGCCCGAGGGGCAGGCGATCATCCGCGCGCTCGCCAAGGACGTCGACGTCTTCATGGAGAACTACAAGGTCGGCGATCTCAAGCGCTATGGCCTCGACTACGAGACGATCAAGGCGATCAACCCCGGCATCATCTATTGCTCGGTGACCGGCTTCGGCCAGACCGGCCCCTACGCGCCGCGCGCCGGCTATGACGCGATCCTGCAGGCGATGGGCGGCCTGATGAGCGTCACCGGCCATATCGACGGCGAGCCCGGCGAGGGTCCGATGAAGGTCGGCCCGTCGATCGTCGACTACATGACCGGCATGAACACCTCGATCGGGATTCTCTCGGCGCTGTACCATCGCGACGCCAATGACGGGCAGGGACAGCACATCGACGTCTGCCTGTTCGACACCGTCATCGCATCGCTGTCGCATTGGCTCCAGATCTACCTCGTCAACGGCAAGATGCCGCCGCGCCGCGGCACCTGGGGCAATGGCGGCATGCCGGCCGGCGTGTTCCGCTGCACCGACGGCGAGCTGATGCTGGTGGTCGGCAATGACGGCCAGTTCCAGCGCACCTGCGCCGTGCTCGGCGAGCCCGAGCTCGCCAACGACAAGCGCTTCGTCAAGAACAACGACCGCGTCGTGCACGGCAAGGAAATCATGGCGATCTTTGCCGGCCTGTTCCTGAAGCAGCCGGTGGCCTACTGGCTGGACAAGCTGGAGGAGGCCGGCGTGCCGTCAGGCCCGATCAACAATTTCGAGCAGGTGTTTTCCGATCCGCACGTCCAGTCGCGCGGCATGCGGGTGAAGGTGGATCATCCGTTCGAGCCCGATCTCTCGCTGATCCGCAACGCGCTGACCCTCTCGGAGACCCCGATCGAGACTTATCGTGCCCCGCCGCTGCTGGGCGAGCACACCCAGGAGGTGCTCGGCGGCAAGCTCGGCTATGATGCCGGCAAGATCGAGCAGCTGAAGCAGCAAGGGATCATCTAGCTTCGCTTCCTGATCCTCCCAGGGCGTGCCGGCGAAGACCAATGCTGGCGCGCATGCGACAGCGATCCTGACCAGCCTGGGAGCGACGGTTGCGACCGCGGACGACGCGCGCGCCATGCCCGGCCTTGCCCGAGGCTTGCGCGCACCCCCAGATAAACCCGGTCCGTCTCGCACAGGCTTCCGCTTTGCGCGCGACTCTGATGCGATCATCCCGACGCAAGTCCGGGAGGGAACGCATGTCTTACACGATCGGGTTTCAAGCCAAGGACCAGAAGGCAATTCTGGCGACCGAGGCAGCAACGGCCAATCAGGCCGTCGCCATCATCGCCGCGCTGCGGCAAAGCGCCGACGAAATAAAGTTCATCCGTTCGCCCCAGGAAGGCGAGATGGGTATCGAGATGCTGCTGCTGCTTACCAAGGAAGAGGCCGAGGAGATGCCGCAGCGGGTGTAAGGCACGATCCGGAAAACTGCGCAGCGGTTTTCCCTCGCGACAAACGCGGAACGCGTTTGCGCGGAGATCATGCTCAAACAACACTAGAGCGCGATCTGATCGCGCTCTAGGCCCGCAACCACACTTCGAGCTTTAGCGAAGCATGCCGGCTGCAGAATAATGTAGCAAGGCGCCAGTCTCGCTCGAACCGAAGGTGGCCGCCGATGAAACGCGAAGCGCTCCGCGTCGAACCGATCTCGTCCTTTCTCGACCGCGTCAAGGCGCCGACCTCGCCGGTCACGCGCGCCGGCAACATGATCTTCGTCGCCGGCCTGCCGCCGTTCGACCCCGAGACGGGCGAGATCGGGGGGATGCCAATCGCGCGGCAGAGCGAGATCATCATGGAGCAGATGAAGCTCTGCCTCGAAACGGCAGGCGCCTCGCTCGACAATGTCATGAAGTGCAACGTCTACTGCACCTCGACCAAACACTTCGCCGTCTTCAACGCGATCTATGCGCGCTACTTCCCGATCGATCCGCCGGCGCGCATCTTCGTCTGCACCCCGGAATGGTTCGGCCCCTTCGACGTCGAGATCGACTGCATCGCGATGATGTGAGGGACTGGCGGTTACTTTACCTCGCCCCGCTTGCGGGGAGAGGTCGGATTGCATCGAAGATGCAATCCGGGTGAGGGGGCACAGGTCATTCGGCAATCTCGCACGAGGAGAGAGGCCCCTCACCCCAACCCTCTCAGCGCGAGCGAAGCTCATCGCGGCCCCGTAAGAACGGGGCGAGGGAGCGCAGCGCCGGCGTGGCTAYGGCTTTTTGACTAACGCGCGACAACCCATGACGGCGCCTTCGTCTCGGTCCGCCCCGCCGTCAGCGCCATCGTCGCGACGCTGACGACGCGCGCGACGACGTCGTCGACGTCGTCGAGATCGCATTTGCCTTCCGACAGCTTCGTCAACCGCTCGCTCTCGCGGATGGTGTGGTGCGCCATGGCGAGCGCGAAGTTCAGGCCCCAATAGATATCGACGTCGCTGCGGTCGGGCAGGGAGCGCCGCATGGCGCCTGCAAATTTCCGCAAATGGTCGATCTCGCGATTCTTGATGCGGCGGATCGGCGGCACGGATTCGATCGAGGCGCGGATCATGAAGCGCGCCGCGGTGGAGCGCTGGTTTTCTGGACCCAGGCAGCCGCGCAAGGTCGGGCCGACGAGGGCACGCAAGATCACCTCGATCGGCGCGCCACCACCGCCTTGCTCTTCCGCAGCCTTCAATTCGCGCAGGCGTTCGCGGTTGGTGGCGATCGAACGCGAGACGAACAACTCTGCGATCAATTCGTCCTTCGAGCCGAAATGATAATTCACCGCCGCGAGGTTGACGTTGGCCTCCGCGACGATGTCGCGCAGCGTCACGTCGCCAAAGCCGCGATCGGCATAAAGCCGTTCGGCGGCGGCGAGAATGGCAGACCTCGTATGATCGCTGGCCATGGATGCCCCTCGGGGAGGGAGTTGCAATTCAAACACTTGTATGAAACTATCGTTTGAAGGCCGGAGAAAGTCAATCCGCAATCGAGACTCGTTCGCAACGCGCGAGCCGGTTCCGAGGCGTCCGCAAGCATTCGCGCTTGCGGGTCGCGTGCGGCGGGAGGACAGTCCGGCGCAAAACAGCTTTGCAAAGAGAGACCGAGGAGCGTCCCATGGATTTCGATCTGTCCCCCAAGCAGAAGGAATGGCTCGACCGCGTGCAGTCGTTCATGACTAAGCACGTGCGTCCGGCGGTGCCGATCTATAACGAGCAGGACCACAGCGGCGAGCGCTGGAAGGTGATCCCGGTTCTGGAGGACCTCAAGAAGAAGGCGAAGGCCGAAGGCCTCTGGAACATGTTCATGCCGCCGAACGAGCATGAGGACGATGAATTCCGCGGCGCGGGATTGACCAATCTCGAATACGCGCTGCTGTCGGAGCAGATGGGCCACATCTCCTGGGCTTCGGAAGTGTTCAACTGTTCGGCGCCCGACACCGGCAACATGGAAGTGTTCATGCGCTACGGCTCCAAGGAGCAGAAGCGCAAATGGCTGCGTCCGCTGATGGACGGCGAGATCCGCTCGGCGTTCCTGATGACGGAACCGGCGGTGGCCTCGTCCGACGCCACCAACATCGAGACCAGCATCGAGAAGGATGGCGATCACTACGTCATCAACGGTCGCAAATGGTGGTCGTCCGGTGTCGGAGATCCCCGCTGCAAGATCGCGATCCTGATGGGCAAGACCGATTTCAAGGCGGCCAAGCATCAGCAGCAGTCGCAGATCCTGGTTCCGCTCGACACTCCCGGCATCAAGGTCGAGAAGATGCTGCCGGTGTTCGGCTTCGACGATGCGCCGCACGGCCACGCCCAGGTGCTGCTCGAGAACGTGCGCGTGCCGAAGGAGAACATCCTGCTCGGCGAAGGCCGCGGCTTCGAGATCGCGCAGGGCCGCCTCGGTCCCGGCCGTATCCACCACTGCATGCGCACCATTGGCAAGGCCGAGGAGGCGCTGGAGAAGATGGTGAAGCGTCTGATGTCGCGCACCGCCTTCGGCAAGAAGATCGTCGAGCATTCGGTGTGGGAGCAGCGCATTGGCGAGGCCCGCACCAACATCGAGATGACGCGTCTTCTCTGCCTCAAGGCCGCCGACATGATGGACAAGGTCGGCAACAAGACCGCGCAGGCCGAGATCGCCATGATCAAGGTCGCAGCACCCAACATGGCGCTGAAGATCATCGACGAGGCGATCCAGGCCTTTGGTGGCGCGGGCGTCTCCGACGAAGCGGGTCTTGCCAAGGACTACGCCGGCATCCGCACGCTGCGGCTCGCCGACGGTCCGGACGAGGTGCACAATCGCGCCATTGCAAGGCTCGAAGTTCGGAAGTATGCCAATTCTCCCAAGCATTAAGAGGGAGAGCCCTGCGGCGCTCCCGACTTGAAAAAGACGACAGGGCTGATCCGCATTCGGTGACCGCTTGACGCAAGTGCGTCAGCGGTTACCGATTAGGATCATGTTCGGACTGAAGAGGGAGCGTCATCGTGGCTGACGGCGTCAGGAAAGACGAAGAATTCTCGGGCACCAAKCCGGTCGAGGAGCGTCATCGCTTCGACGAGATGCGGCTCGAGGCCTGGATGCGCGACAACGTCGAAGGCTATGAGGGCCCGCTGGTCGTGCTCCAGTTCAAGGGCGGCCAGTCCAATCCAACCTACCGGCTGAACACGCCGAACCGCTCCTACGTGATGCGCCGAAAGCCGTTCGGCAAATTGCTGCCGTCGGCGCACGCGGTCGATCGCGAATATCGCGTCATCGCAGCCCTTGGAAAGCAGGGTTTTCCGGTCGCGCGCGCCTACGCGCTGTGCCAGGACGACAGCATCATCGGCGCCGCCTTCTACATCATGTCGATGGAGGACGGCCGGGTGTTCTGGGATCCGACGCTGCCGAGCCAGACGCCGGAGGACCGCCGCAAGATATTCACCAGCAAGATCGAGACGCTGGCAAAACTCCACATGTACGATCCCGTCGCGATCGGCCTCGGCGAGTTCGGCAAGCCCGGCAACTATTTCGCGCGCCAGATCGATCGCTGGACCAAGCAGTACCGGGCGTCCGAGACGCAGCACATTCCGGAGTTCGAGAAGGTCGCCGAATGGCTGCCCAAAACCGTGCCGGAGCAGGCGCGCGTCTCGATCGTCCACGGCGACTATCGCCTCGACAACATGATTTTCCACGCGACGGAACCGCGCGTGCAGGCCGTGCTCGACTGGGAGCTGTCGACGCTTGGCGATCCCATGGCCGACTTCACCTATCTGTTGATGCAGTGGATCATGCCGGGCCTGGAGGGCGCCGACCTCAAGGCGCTCAACATCCCAAGCGTGGAGGAGGCCGCGCAGATCTATTGCAACGTCACCAAGATGACGGTGCCTGATCTCAACTGGTATTTTGCCTACAACCTGTTCCGCCTCGCCGGCATTACCCAAGGCATCGCCGGCCGCGTCCGCGACGGCACCGCCGCCAACGCCAAGGCTCTGGAGTCCGCCAAGCGCACCGTGCCGCTGTCGAAGGCCTCATGGGAATACGCGCAGAAGGCGGGCGCGGTTTAGACACACAAAGGCGCGGCTGATGGCCGCGCCTTTTCGCTTTGTGGTTCGCCGTCTCCACACTTTCGGTGTCATTGCCCGCGAAAGCGGGCAATCCAGTATCCCAGAGACAGCGCGTGGACGCAGAGGAGCCGCGGCGTACTGGATGCGCCGGTCAACCCGGGGCATGACACCGCTGTCGTAGCGACATCAGTGAAAGAACGGCCAGCCACATGATCGATCACGCCACCCTCATCACCTACATCCTCATCGTACTCGGTTTTGTCTTCATTCCCGGGCCTGCGACGCTGCTCACCATGACGCGCGCGGTTAGCTCGGGAACGAAGGTCGGCATCGCAACCGGCGCGGGGATTGCGGCCGGTGACTTGATCCACACTTCGATGGCGATCGTCGGTCTTTCGGCGATCATCGCGACCTCTGCGCTGCTGTTCAGCATCGTTAAATATGCGGGCGCTGCGTTCCTGATCTATCTCGGCATTCGCGCGATGCTCGACAAGGCGCCGGTCGAGCTGAACGGCGGCGCGCCCGCGATCGGCGCGGGTCGCGCCTTCCGGCAGGCTGTGCTGACTGAAGTGCTCAATCCCAAGACCGCGCTGTTCTTCCTCGCCTTCCTGCCGCAATTCGTGAGGCCGGAGCACGGTTCGATCGCACTTCAGCTTGCGATCCTCGGCATCGTCTTCGTGCTGCTGGGTCTCGTCAGCACCGTGGTGTTCGCCGTCGGCGCCGGTCGTCTGGGCAATCTCCTGCGCCGCCATCCGGCCGTGGTGAAATGGCAGGGCAAGGTGGTCGGGACCATCTACTGCGTTGTCGGCGTGCGGCTGGCGTTGCAGGAGCGATGAGGAACGCGTGCTCCCGTAGCCCGGGTGAGCGCAGCGACACCCGGGACGGCGGTCCCGCATGTTGCTAACGCTCATGCGGGCTACGCTCTGAACGGTTGCGGCGATGAACGCCATCAATGTCGACATCCTGCGCTCGCTGTTCATGCCCTTCTTCTTCGACACGACGGCGCCGCTCTGATGGCGATTGGCCTGCTACCAGGCGCGAATGGTGAACCTCGGTCCGACGTAGTAGCCGCCGTATCCGCGATCGTAATAGCCGGGACCGGCGTAGTAGTTGTAGCGCCTGCCGGGGAAGTAGCTGGGGTCGTCAAAGTAGCGCAGGACATAGCGTCCCCGGGTCCGCCAGCAGCGTCCATAATACTCGTTGCAGATCAGACCGACTTGGTCGACGTCGGAGATTTCGGCAGAGCCGATCGTCGTTGCGTTGAGCGGCGCGGCGGGAGCGGCGGCCGCAACCAGCGCGGCCCCGAGTGCGCCCAGTGCGATGGCCTTCATGGAGTTCTCCCTTCGGTTAGGCGAGAGTCTGGAGCCTAGCAGGAGGGAGCCTTGCCTGTCGGGCAAATCAGCTCCCGCAGGGTGGGCAAAGGCGCATCATTGTCCGCCATTCGCACGGCGCAACAGAAGTGGCGGGTTACGCTGCGCTAAGCTAACCCACCCTACGGGTCAGCCCTTCACACAATGCGCGATCAGCCTTTCCACGAAGCCTGCGCATTTCTCCAGCTCCGCCATCGCCACGAACTCGTCGGGCGTATGCGCTTGCGCGATCGCGCCGGGGCCGATCACCACCGACGGGATATCCGCCATGCTGGCGAACAGGCTCGCCTCGGTGCCGAAGGCGACCTTGGCGTGGTCGTTGCGGCCGGCGAGGCTTTTTGCCAGTGTGACGATGGCGGCGTCGGCCGCCGTGTCGAGCGCGGGATAATCAAGGATCTCCTCGAAATCGATGCCGCACTCCGGATGTCTCGCCTTCATCTCCGGCTCGAGCTCGGCCTTGGCCCAGGCGACGATCGCATCCGTCACCTCGCGCGACTCGGTGATGCCGATGCCGCGGCATTCGAAATCCACCGTGCAGGTATCGGGCACGATGTTCAGCGCGGCGCCGCCATGCACGATGCTGGTGAGCAGCGTCGAATGCGGAACGTCGTAGAGGCTGTCATTCGATCGCGCGGCCGCAAGCTTCACGGCACGGCGACGGATTTCGGTGATCAGCTCGGCCGCGTATTCGATCGCGTTGACGCCGTCGGGCGCGATCGAGGAGTGGCGGGCGAGACCACGGAATGTCGCGCGCACGCCGTGCTTGCCCTTGTGGCCGATGATGACCTTCATCTCGGTCGGCTCGCCGATGAAGGCGCCGAGCGGCTTGATCTTCTTCTTCGCGACCTCGCGCAGCGTCGGCCGCACGCCGACGCAGCCGATCTCCTCGTCATAGGAGATGGCGAGATGGATCGGCGTCGTCAGCTTCGCTTCCAGCATCTCCGGCACCATGGCGAGGCACACCGCGACAAAACCCTTCATGTCGGTGGTGCCGCGGCCGTAGAGCTTGCCGTCGCGCTCGACCAGCTTGAACGGATCGTGGCTCCAGTCCTGGCCCACGACCGGCACGACGTCTGTGTGTCCCGACAGCACGAGGCCTGGACGGTCCTCCGGTCCGATCGTGACCCAAAGCGAGGCCTTCTGGCCGGTGTCGTCGACGATGCGCTCGCCCTTGACACCGAGGAAAGCGAGATAGCTCTCGATATGGGCAATCAAGGGCAGATTGGTGCGGTCGCTGACGGTGTCGAAGCCGACGAGGTCGGCGAGGAGGTTGCGAATGCGATCGGGTCGTGAACTCGGGAAAATCGGGTTGGGCATTGTCTCGTCCATGAGATGGAGGATGGCTTCGCCGCCTGCACGAAACATACCAACGGAGTGGCGGTTCGGGCAAATCGGATCGCGAAGGGTGCTTTCGCTGAACCTCAGCCGAGCGCGGAGAGATCTTTCGGCAGCATTCGCTTGAACAACTCGAGCGTACGCCGCGCCTCCGCCGGCGGCAAGGCGATGGCGTGACGAACCGTGGCGGCGATCTGGATCATCGCCAGTTGCGAGAAGGAGGTGAGGGCGGCGGCGGGCTGTTTCGGCGCGACGCGCTTGAGCGCCTCGCGCAAGAGGCCGGCGAGAAAGGCCACACCCTCCTCGTCGATCTTCCGCAAGCTTCGGTCGGCCTGCTTCGCCTGCCAGATGTGATGCATCACAGGATGCTCGCGGAACATCCGGTCATAGCCGTCGGTGATGCGGCACAGCGCAGCGTGCAGGTCGGACAGCTTCTTCATCTCGGCGAGGTCGCGCTGGACGCATTCGCGGCCGATGACATTGCATCGCTCGGCAAGCGTCCCGATCACCGTGCTCTTGTCCGGAAAATATTGATAGAGCGAGCCGAACGCGATGCCGGTGCGCTCGACGATGTCGCTCATCCGGAAGGCATCGCTGCCTTTCTCGGTGAGGATCTCGGCCGCAGCCGTCAGGATGCGATCGAAACGCTTTCGGCTTCGCTCCTGCGTCGGCACCAGCGGCGTGCGTCGCGCGGCCGCGTGCGTCGTCTTGTCCGTCCTGCTTTTCCGTTCCGGCATGCTGATTCCCGCCATCCGCGCTTGACGTTAGAAATAAGAGAGTTTATCGCATTTATCAAATGCGAGAGTTTATCGTATTTGAGGGAGCTGCGGCATGAGGCAGGTTTTTACGACCGGACTGCTCTGGTTTTCGGCGATCGGCTGCGGCCTCATGGCCGGAATCTATTTCGCCTTTTCGACCTTCATCATGACCGCGTTTGACCGGCTCGATCAGGCCGCCGGCATCGCGGCGATGAACGCGATCAATGTCGACATCGTACGCTCGCTGTTCATGCCGCTGTTTCTCGGCACGACCGTGGCAGGCGCGGCGCTGGTGGTGATGGGGACGTTGCGCGTCAGCGAGCCGGGGGCAATGAGCATGATCGCCGGCGGCGGCCTCTACGTCATCGGCATGTTCGTCGTGACGATGGTGTTCAACGTCCCGCTCAACAACGCGCTCGCCGCGTTGCAGCCGTCCGCGCCGGAGGCTGGCGCGGTGTGGGCGACGTATCTGAAGGACTGGACGTTCTGGAACCACGTGCGGACGGTTGCGTCGGCGGTCGCAAGCGGGTTGTTTGTCGCAGCGCTGGCTTCGTAGGCCAAATCGGCATCGTAGCCCGGATGGAGCGAAGCGAAATCCGGGGCCACTATGTCCGGGGGGCGCAAACCCCGGATTACGCTTCGCTCCATCCGGGCTACAAGATCTTCAGTCTACAAGACCTTGCGTTGCCCGTCGGGCAAAACACTCAAACTCTCGGTCAATGTGTACTCGCGAAAATATTCCGCTTTATCGAAATTCGGAAACGGCGTATCCGTCGCCGCAGCCCGGCCCAAGGAAGAGGGCGTATCGCGATCGTCACGAACGCGGGCCGGGCGGCGGTGGACGCAGGTCACATCGGCACGAAAAGCTTCGCAGGGCGGGCGACCGTGAGCGAAGACCTCGCGCCAACGACAGATGTGATCGGCGTACGGCCAAATCGTGTCGTCCTGGCGCCCGGGGTCTGTGCGCCAAGTCTTGCGGTGATGTGGCAGCCCGACCGGGCATGCGCATCAGTCATCCGCAACGGCGACGGGGGCAATAGTGCATCGCTCCCCGGGGAGAGCTACGACATAAGCCGTTCCAGCCACTGCGCAGGGAAAAACAAAGAGTCGTATGAAGTTCTATGGAGCGGTGTGGAGTCCGCAAGCTATTGATAGACCGCGCAATATCCCCATAACGTGTCATGCGCCTCCATGAGGCTTCACAGACACGATCGCGGCACTTCGCGGGAACGGGGAAACCATCTTGGCACGCAAGGTCAGCTTCAGCGCACTGGAAAGTCGCAGCGCACGACTGCGATTGAAAATTCGCCGCAGGCCGTACAGCGGCCCGACGCTAGCGCGCGGCATCTCGCTGATGTACCGCCGCAACGCGACCAACGGCACATGGGTGCTGAAGGCCAGCGACGGCCACGGCGCTTACTGGACCAAAGGCTTTGCGCTCGCCGACGACTTCGAAAATGCCGACGGCAGGAACGTACTGACCTTCTATCAGGCGCAAGACGCAGCCAAGAAGCTCGCGCGCGGCGAGGATGGCAGCGCCGACACCGCGCCGCTCACCATCGACGCCGCGCTGAAGGCCTACAAGCGCGATCTGGAGGCGCGCAGCGCTAACCCCTACAACGCCGAGCACCCACGCTTGCACCTCACCAGCGCCCTGCTGGCGAAGCCTGTGACGCTACTGACGTCGAAAGACCTGAAGTCATGGCGCGACGGCCTGCTGGGCAAGATGGTGCCGTCAACCATCAACCGGCTCTGCCGGTGCGTGTGCGCGGCGCTGACGCTGGCGGCAGAGCACGATGAGCGCATCAAGAACCGCGATGCGTGGGAGATCGGGCTCGCCGGTCTGCCGGACGCGACAGAGGTGCGCAACGTCGTCCTCTCGGACGACCAGGTGCGCGGCTTCGTCGCGACCGCGTACGGCATCGATCATGAGTTTGGTCTGCTGATTGATACGCTGGCGGTGACCGGCGCGCGGCCGAGCCAAGCCGTGCGCCTGCGCGTCGAGGATCTGCACGACCATCCGGTGCGGCCGAAACTGTCGATGCCGAAGAGCGCGAAGGGCGGCGGCAGAAACCGCAGCCAGAAAAAGATCGAACGCTACTCGGTGCCGATCACCGTGCAGCTCGCGGCCAAGCTGAAGGCGGCAGCGAAGGGCCGCGCCGACGATGCGCCCTTGCTGCTGCAGAGCGACGGCCGGGAGTGGGATAAGAGCCCGGGCCAGAATTGCCACCGGCAGGTTGACAACGTCGTCAAAGCCATCGGGCTCGATCCCGCCGAGGTGACGATGTACGCGCTACGGCATTCGTCGATCGTCAGGATGTTGTTGGCCAATGTGCCGATCCGGCTGGTGGCATCGCTGCACAACACCAGCGTCGCGATGATCGAAAAGCATTATTCGAGGTATATCACAGAGCACTCCGATGACGTCTCGCGCCACGCACTGTTGCGGCCCGAGTCGCCAGTCGGAGAGAATGTCGTCGCGCTCTCGGGGAGCGCGGCGAGCCATCTCGCAGCCGCTTCATATTCCTTAAAGCTTGGTTAAATCGAGTTTTACTCTGCCCGTTTAAACATCTGGCCACATGAAGCGCAGTTCAGTGGACAACAGGATGGCCCGTCCGGAAGTCTGTGGTCGAAAGCCGAGTGCAGGCAAGGAACTAGCACCCAAGGAGCCAACGCCCCGCCTGGCGTTGTCGATTCCCGAGTTCTGCGAAGCCCACGGAATTTCCGAGGGCATGTTTTACAAAATGAAAAAGCAAAACCGGGGCCTTACCCCGCGCGAGATGAAGATCGGAACTCGGACGCTGATCACGTTCGAAGCCGCCGCCAAATGGCGTGCCGAGCGCGAAGCCGCCAGCACAGCGTCCCCCGAGAAAGCCCGCGCCAAGCGCGAGCAGTAGGCCACCTATCGACTTTGGCTCTCCGGCCGGAACCGGACAGTCAAGTCGAGCGCGTTCGGTGTGGCACGTCAGAACAGTCTGTTCGCTGTGGGGGCACCCGTTGCGGCCAAATCTCGTCTTGGCGCGGCTCGCGGTTACTGCCTAAGATCCCCGCTCGGCGCGGCTAGGCCGACGGGCCGACAAGCCGGATTTCGCACCCGGTCGCCGCGCGTCTCTCGTGCGAAGCGCTTGCGAGGTGCACCATGCCGAAGAAGCGGCCGGCCAGCCAATGGCAGCCAGCAGGCATCGAACTGCTGGATGTCTCGTCCCTCTATGGTGACGTTAAGATTTGCGAATTGGCGGGCATCATAGGTTCTCTTCGCGGCGAGAAGCTGCGTCGCTTTGGGATTGCCTTGCGGAACACCCTCGGACGTCTGAACGCCTCCCTACACTATGAAGGACGCCCCGGTAGCCCGGAGAAACGGGCCGCGATCGAGGCTGTCGCGCGGCCACTATCCGAGCTTCGCGTCGCCTTGAGCAAATTGGACACGGACACCAGCGAGCTCATCCTCGCTGCCGCTGAATCTGATCCCTGGGATCAGGACACGGAGCCGCCCCCTGACGGGTGGCCAAGCGGCTTGGCCAGGGGGCGCGTCGGTCGCGCGCTCGACGGCGTGGAGAGCCTCGCGCGCTGGGTGCCTCACGTTGAAGAAGCCATCGGCAAAAGCAAGGGCGGCAGACCGAAACAGGAAGCAATCCAGCAGGCAATCACCGATCTCCGCGAGATCTGGACTCGGTACGCTGTTCGCGAACCTACGCTGAGCTATGATGGCCTCACCAAAAGAACCAGCGGGCCATTTTTGGACTTGTGCCAAGCCGCTCTCGCGCCGCTGCTCGAGAAGCGAGGCATTGGCGCCAATTTGGAACGCCCAGTCCGCAAAGCCCTGTATGGGTGAAACCTATCCCTGCGAGGGATAGGTTTTGTCCATAGTTATTCTGTCACAACACACTTCGATCTACCTTCGCATCGTTGCAACTCATGTCCGCGAAGGAGACTGCGTATGCGAGAAACCACTAAGCGCTTCGTGACGCGCCGGCAGGGGGTCGAGCTAGCGAACGCCGAAGGCATTCCGCTCACTAAAAGCCGCGTCGATAAGGACTGCATGAAGGGCGTCGGCCCCAAGCCGGCCGCACGGTTTGGCCCACGAGATTTATTCACTCCAGACACGTTCCTAAAATACGCGCGCGCGCTAATCCAGCCGATCAACAAGTCGGAGGCGGCGTGAGAAGCGCGAAATCCAGTCGGCGCTGACCCGCGAGTGCGGGGCCATGCCGGAGATAATGGGTGCTTGGAGAGTCCCCGTTATCGCCGATCAGCCGCCTTGCCGGCTGTCGATCACCACAACGAAAGGAGGTGTCCCCAAAACCGCGAGCGCCCCCTTCTGGAGAGGGAGGGGCGCAGCGGTCCAAAGACGAGGACGGAAAACGAGGACGTCAGAAGACCTCGGTTATAGAGCCCGGCTCTAATCCCGTCCACGAGCAGCAGTGCAATCAGAAAGGAATATCAACCCAGCAACACGTGCTCCGCAGGGAGCGCGAACGGAGACGCGCGTCATGTCGTCCACCTATACCGCTCCGATCGTTCACGCCGACATCAAGGCCCTGGCCGCCGAACGCTTCCACGACGCTGATGGGGGCGCAGCATGATGAAGTTGTGTTCCCATTGTCATCAGCCACTGCCGGAACTGCGCGCGGGGGTTCGGCTATCGCCGCTCAAGGCGCACATCTTCGACGTAATCAAACGCGCCGATTCGAACGGCATCACGATCGAGGACATCAACGCGATCTGCTTCAACGGCCGGGCAAGCGCCGTCAACGTCCGCAATCACATTCACCAGATCAACGACGCGCTGGCTGGGACCGACTTTGAGATTCGCGGCGGCGCACCGGGAATGGTTGGCTACTTCCACATCGTCAAGCGGCATTGGAATGCCGTGCCATGACCGAGGCCCAAACCACATTCGCCAAAGCCCACGAGCGCGCGCCGCTTGAAGCAATCACCGATGCGATCTTCGAGAAGTCGAGGTTGAGCGACTGCGATGCGGTCGTGGCCCGAACCGCCGAAACCGCCGAGGCTTCGCTGGCGGTATTGACGGGCAAGCGCTTACTTCGAGGTGCGAGATGATGGACGCGCCGCTGCTGGCAGGGTTACGCATTCGGCTCGAACGGTCGAAAGACGTTCCGTGTGGCGTATGCGGCCAAGCCGTCGTCGTGGTCGGGAAAGCCGCCGGGCCGCATGTCGCAAGCCTGCATTGCGCAACCTGCGACCGCCATCGCGGATGGCTGCCGAAAACGATCGCCGATTTTCTGATGGAAACGATCAGCCAGTTCGGTTGGCCTCCCGAACCCATCACGATCCGCAATCCGGAATTCGCGCAAGCGAATGCGACCACGCTTTGGGTGCACGCGCGGCCGCAATGTTAGCACCCTGAACCCGACATGAGAGGAAACTGAACATGTCAAACGTATCTGACTTCGATGATCTATACGGGAGCAAATACTTCTCTGCGCCCGACCTGCATGGCGAAACGTGGCTCCGCCGGATCGGCAAGGTAGCTCTGGTCGAGTTGAAGGAGAAGGACGGCAGTACCAAGCGCAAATACCTCGTCTACTTCGACGGCGTCGAAAAGGCGCTCGTGTTGAACAAGACCAACGCGCAAAAGCTGGCGGCTGCCTAAGGCAAGGACCATTCCAAATGGATCGGAATGGAAGTCGAGCTCTACGCTGAAATGACGACGCTTGGCAAAGAAGGCGTGCGGGTGCGTCCGCTGAAGCCGACCAGCACTTCTGATCTGAATGACACGATCAATTTCTAAAATCTGGCGGGGCCGTGCTGACACGGCCCCCCATTCTTGACGAGAATTCTATGCAACTCGCAGGCTGGCAGATTCTGGACGCCGCCACGACGCAGCGCAAGCGCCTGCTACAGGCTGGTTATTTGCCGCTTCCGACTGAAGGGAAAAAGCCGCCGATCGCCGGTTGGCAAAATATTGTCGCCGACGAAGGCGAGATCGACGGCTGGTTTCATCAATATCCGACGGCCTTGAACACCGGGATTTTGACGCGCACCACCCCGGCGGTAGATATCGACGTCTATGATCCGGACGTCGCGCAGGCGATCGAGATGATGCTGTGGGACTTGATTGGCACTCGCGGCATGGTGCGCTTTGGTCAGGCGCCGAAACGTGCCGCGTTGTTTCGAACCGAAACCCCGTTCGGAAAGATTTCGACGCCGGTCTTCATGTCACCGAYGGCGCCGCGGCACCGCGTCGAGGTACTATGTAACGGCCAGCAAATTGTTGTGCTCGGTACCCATCCAGGCACCGGCAATCCCTATTCCTGGCACGGCGGCGAACCCGGCGATGTGGCTCGTGCCGATCTGCCGGAACTCACCGAAGCTCTAGCGCGGGAATTTGTCACCAAGGCTACTGATATCATGCGCGCGCAGCAGGGCTGGACGGAAGAAGTACGCGAAGCCAACCTTGCGCAACATGCTAAAGGCGACAGCAACGACGAATTCGACTCAATCTATGGCAGCCGCCAGCGCAAATATGCACTGGCTGCGCTGCAAGGCTGCATCGCCGAGCTGTCCGCCATGGCTCCGGATTCCGGCCGCAATGACAAGCTCAATGCCGTGGCGTTCCGGCTTGGCACCATGTGCGCGCGCGCTTGGATCAACCGAGACGAGGTTGAAAGCCGGTTGTTTGCGGCGGCCGTCGCGTGCCGGCTGGTGGCCGACGATGGCGAAGCTGCCACGCGTGCCACGTTGGCATCCGGCCTGGGCGGCGGAGAACTGAAGCCCCACCCGGATCTCACTGACGAGACAGGATCTGCTCCTTCCAGCAATCCGGCGCCGACCGTCGATCTCTTCTGGCACGGCGAACCTGACACCCGGCCGGCCCATTCCTGGCTGGTCGAGAAACTGATCCCGGGAAAGGGAATCGGCCTGATGTCCGGTCAATGGGGCGCTTGCAAAACGTTCGCTGCGTTCGATCTCAGCGCATCGATTGCATCGGGCATGCCGTTCGCCGGCCGCGAGATCGCCCGGCCCGGTGGCGTGCTGTTTGTTGCTGCTGAAGGTGGCGACGAAGTCCGCACCCGGCTTAAGGGTGTCGAGCACAAGCTTCGCGCCGCAGCGTTTGTTGCATCAGCTGCGGGCAACCCGATCGAGGCCGACGTCAACCATCTGCCGCTGGTATGGATCGAGGAGCCGGTTCGGTTCAACACCAAGGCTGGATTTGAACAGCTGCTTATCATTGCGGGGACCGTTAACAATCAAATGCTCGAGAAATTCGGGGTACCGTTGGTTTGCATCATCATTGATACCATGATGGCCTCAGTCGATTTCCAGGATGCCAACAGCGCCGCCGAAACCCAGCAGGTTATGAACGGGCTGCGAGGTCTTAGCCAGAAGACCGGCGCGTTCGTGCTGGTCGTCGATCACTTCGGCAAGAATATCGAAGTCGGCACCAAGGGTTCCAGCAACAAGGAAGACGCCAGCGACCTAGTGCTGGCGATGCTGGCTGATCGTGACGTCGGCGGTAGCATCAGCAACACTAGAATGAAGGTCAGAAAATTGCGCAACGGCAAGTCTGGTGTCGAATTTCCGTTCAACCTGGTTGAGGTCGATCTCGGCGACGGCGAAACCACCTGTGCCATCGATTGGAAGCCGGAGCGCAACGACACCGGCAAGGGCACCAGCGGTAAGGAGAGCTGGACCAAGACCTTGCGGATCCTCCGCAGCGCCATGGAAACTGTGGTCATCGAGTACTGCCGGGACCTCTTCCCCTATGGCAACGACGGACCGAAAGTCCACGCTGTAACCCTCGAGCAAGTACGGACTGAGTTCGTTGCCAGCTATCCGGCTGATAATGAGGATCAGCGGGCTAGAGATGCCGTCAAGCGCAGTGCTTTCAACCGCGCCATGAAGGATGCGCGGGAGCGGTTGTTGATTTGCTCACGCGAAATCGAAGGCGTGGACTATCTCTGGTTGGTCGAGGAAACCGAGCTTGACTGGCTGAAGCGGACTGGAGCCTGAAGGTGCGAACGCGAATTATTGTGAGAAAAATTCGCACAATTCGCATTCCACTGCGAACGAACAAACGTTTGTCCACACATTCGTACGTTCGTTCGCAGTGAGCTACGCCCCCCTGGCTGGCTACTCAAAACGGTGCGCGAGACGCTGTACAGCATTCGCGGCTTAGGACGAACTGAGTTATACTGGGGTCTAGAGCCCAATGAACTTGGGCATCAGCGGGAGGGGTACCCACCCGGTAAACCATTGGCACGCAAAGCAATACCAACGGACATACGGTCATTGTGCCGGACATATTCGGCGGAGGCTATTCGTCACCTCGCCGCGATCATGCGCCAGCCAGAATATTCACCCGCCGCGCGCGTGCAGGCCGCCAGCGTTCTGCTGGATCGCGGCTGGGGTAAGCCGCCGCAAGCGCACACAGGCGTGGACGACAAGGACATCCGCGTCATCATCCGGCAAATTGGCGAGTGCCGCGACCAGGATTGACGTCTGGCATCCGACAAGCCAACCAGCACCTCCCTCTGAGCGCCTAATATGGCGCATCGAAGGATTCACTCCTGGTCGCGCAGGCCGAGCCGCTTCAACATTCGCATCACCGACATTGCCGACCAAGTGCCGCGCCGAGGCGCAGGCACCTTGCGCTCGTTCAGCTCGTCCGCGATCTCGCGGTAGGGTAGTTCCCAGCCGATCTCGTGCAGGATGTCGACCAGGCCAGCGTCACGAGCTGCTGCAGCGGCCGCGTTCTTTGCCCCCAACCCGGCGTCGCCGAGCTGCACACCGCGTGCTTTTGCAGCCTGGAGAGCATCCCTGGTGCGCTGGGCGATGGTTTCGCGCTCTTTCTCGGCCATGGCAGCATAGATGTGCAGCATGAACGGATCGACGTTCCTGCCGAGTTGGGTGACGATGAATGGCACCCTCTTGCTCATCAGGTCTGCGATGAAGGCGACGTCGCGCGACAGGCGGTCGAGTTTGGCAACAACGATCTCGGTCCTCAGCCGCTTGGCCGTACGAAGTGCAGCGGCGAGCTGTGGGCGCTTGTTCAGAGCGTCCGAACCTTTGCCGGTCTCGACCTCGATGAACTCCTGGGCGATCTTCAGGCCTTCACTGGTGGCGAACTGTGTGACAGCCCTGCGCTGTGCCTCAAGGCCCAGGCCTGACCGGCCCTGCTTGTGCGTCGAGACGCGGTAGTAAGCAACAATCTCCGATGACATGGCGCTTCGTGTACCGTGTGAACCAACCTCCATATGGTACAAAGCCAGGTCGAAATGCAATAGCTGGCGCGATCCGGCAATGCTCCGAGTGGAGGTTTTTGGGAGATGTGCTCATTGTGCGCAGCTACTGACCACTGACCGACCACCAGCGCTGCACAGTGCGACCGGATGGCGAAGCTGGCCAGCGCCTGGCGGAACTCATCAGGCATTTTGATGGCGAACCGGGGCGCCGCTAGGATCAGGCTCCGCGAAATCGCCAAGGGGGTGGGTGACCCCCGGGGCCATAGGTCGGGATCGAAGGTCGATGGGACTCCTGTACCGGTTACACCCCGCAATGCAATGGCGCTGGATACGCTCGCCGGGGTGCGAGGGGAGATGGCGAGGCTCTACCGGCTCGGCCTCGCTGGTGGCGTCGGTGATCTGACGGATTATGATCCGATGCGGCCCGCCGGCCTCGTCAGTATGCGGCTGGATCGGTCGGCCCCAGCCGCGATCCAACAGAATACCTGCCGCCGCCACGCGCGCGGCCGGTGGCACGCCTTCTTGGCTGACGATCCCGGCGAGCACCTTGACGCATAGCGCGGGTGTGCCCCCGCGCCAGCGACCGCAAATCGGTTGGGACTTTCTTTCGGGGCAATGGTGTGCGGGGTGACCCTACCCCCTCCTTTTGGCGGCGCCCAGCGCTGGCGTCACGCGCATACTCTAGCACAAAAGGCGCCCACGCCCGACGGAGGATACGCCGTTACCGCGCCGGTTGGTGTTTGCGCTTACTCAATCAGCTACCGCGTTGCGAGATGCAATTTTCTTGTTGTTGTTTGCTCGATGTGTTGGGCTCCATCTGCAGGGAAGCGAGGAGGTGGCCTTGACCTTCACGATCCACTCGTCAAAGGACGGAAACGTCCAACAGACATTGAGAATTGGTTCTCGTTCAGCAGTCGAGCGCGCGCTCGCGCTCCACGACGCTGGTTGGGACGTGTACATAACTGACGCGGCTGGTCGTCAATATCAGCCCGAGACCTTTGAAACTCTTGCTGCTCATGGTCCGGCGCTCACGATTGCAGATCAGATGATCCCGCGCGCCAATTTGGAAACGCACTTCTCGCGCCGCGAAGTTCCGTAAATCAACGATTGCACAACTGGACTTCAACGGTTGGGCGTGGTGGCTTGCGGCCGACGCGCGTCGTCGTTGACAATCGCACGAACCCCGACAAAGGTCTCTCCCGCGGACCGCCTGCAGCTCCGGTGGGTCAGTAATCACCGACTGCCTTCTCGCTCCGATAAGGCGGCTAGATAATTGAGGCGATAAGCGCGTTGAGACGCGGTGTTCAACGGCGGTCCCAATAGTGCCGCATCTATCCTTGGACTTTCCACAATCACGGAGTTGCGACGAGGCCTGCTTCGTCCGGCATGACGGGCGACCGAAGTAATTGCGACTGGGACTAACATTTTTCGACCCGCCACTAACGTTGGCTGCTRGCCAGTGTGAGGGCGCTGCCAGGGGCGGTCACGATGTCTGTTTATGAGGGTGGAGCAGAAGTCCTCAGTCATCGCCTAAACCGACGCAAATGACCCAAACCGGAAGCCGCGCCTGCTCGTGATGGCTGTTGTTTCGCCGCGCAGCAACGGGCGGCTGGCCGCAAGAAAATCAACCGGGGTGTATAAAAAAGAACATCCTGCGCGACCTTTTCGTGTCCAATGCTGCAAGCTCCGATATGGAGCCGCAGAAAGAGACGATGCACTCTTAGGCGGCTTGGTTCTCTCTGCCGGAACAGGCCCTAAGGCGACCTCAGTTGGAGCCTCTCGCGCTCTATCCTGGCGGAATAGGGCGATCTCAGGCCGAGAAGACAAATAGGCACACAGACCAGACAGCTTTTGTTGGTGACACGGCCATGGTGGACAATAGGGAGTAGGTGCAATGAGAGTCTCCTCGATTGTCGGACTGCTGTTTGCAGCAGTGATGTTGGCGATCATTCCGGTCTCGCCGCAGGTGACACCGCGCGGCTTGGAGTTAAGCGTTGATCAAGCGCAGGCCGTCACGTACCGGCGCGCCCGCGTGACGGCGCGTCGTGTCGACCGTCGCGATTACCGCTATACGCGTCGCGCCGTGCGGCGTGGTGCTTATTAACGGAGCGCGATGGGCAAGGGTGTTGGCGCGGGCAGAGAGCCAGAACCGGTTCCAGTCGTCGCAGCGCGCGAGGCATGCTATGACCCCTCTACCAGCGGGCGACGCGTTCCTTACGGTCGCCATTATGAGTGCCACTTTCCTGACAGAGGTCGCTCTTTTCATCCTGATTGGATTGATCTGAAAGGAGCGCAAGTGGCGGCGGCTCCCGTTAAAGTCTGYTCAGTCGGGCATAGCGGACAAGATTGGTGCAGGTTTGGTATCCGGGCGATCAGCGCGATCGAAAGCGCTTGACGCCGGTGGTATGATTTCCGCGATGTGGCCGTACTGACAGTCCCGATGCCTCGCCATGCATGCCCGAATTGATGTCGCCACGCATGCCCGAATAGATGGAGAAGGTCGGGTCCGCGGCTAATGCCGCGGCGGGTTCCCATGCCGAGGCGGGCGTCGCAAGGAGCGCGGAACAAACGAGCGCTGCGCCCAAAAAGTTGAAGCTGGTCATGGTATCCTCTTGTTTACTGGCGTGCACGATGCGCGTGCTGTCCATTGACATGAATGACAGTTAGGCGTTGGCATTCCCCTCGCGCAGGGGTGGCGCAATCACGCTTCGTCGATCGGCGTGATGCTGATGTCGGCAACCGGCCGCGTTTCGCAAGCCGTTGAAAAACTCTCTCCGGACTGTGAATAGAATTTTAGTCGCCGATGGCGCGTACACGCGCAACGGCGCGTGACGAGCGCGGGCCGGAATTTGTGATCGATGCCTCCGCCGACCTCGCGCAGTGGTAAACGACCATGAACAAATATTTCAATTTAAGCCACCGGTCGCTCCACCCATTTCCAAAGCAGACGCCAAAATGTTTTGGCTTCTGTATCCAATGGAGAAACTGAATTGACCAGATTCAAAGTTCTGTCGGCTGGGCTGATCGCCGCATCCATACTGACCACGCCCCTGATGGCTCGGGAATATCGGCACGTCGCGAGGTCCGATGTCAGCGCCCCGCGTGGCGCCCTTGATGGGCGCGACTGCGTCCGCGCTCCGGACGTCGGCGCATATGCGTCGGACCCCTACACCAGACCCCCGTGCGAACCCACGTCGTTTAATTGATCAGTCGGCGCCGCATCGGGCTGAACGGCCCAGGCAATGAACCTGGATCGATAACGGTGTGCCCCTTGGCACTGTAATGTGGGGAGCCTGCGAATAGTTCGGGCTGGGAGCCGATTTATCACCAGCCCGAATTCTTTAAATGACCCCACGCTGCTGCTGCCGAGCATTCCAATTCGCTGCGGTGCATTGGCCCGGTTGTGGCCCTTTTGCGAAGTGGCTGCCGACACCGAGTACGTCCGATTAGCGGTGCAGACCGGAAGTGCGCGGGCCGTAGCCAAAACGGCGCTTTTGACCCAATCATGCTGGCCGCGAGGGCAAGGCCAACGCAAAGAGGACTGCGGATCCGGTCACTCATTATCTGTCACCTTGGCAACCAGACCCTAGCGAAACCTGCGTCCCGTCGTCGGGCCGAGCTTGATCTATCTCAAGTCCCTGAGCGGCGATTGGCGTTGGTTGGCTTGTCCGATCGGACAGCCAGGAGAGTTGTCGCGATCAGATGGATAGCCGCAATGGATTCGCTTTGTAGGAGGAGAAAATGAAGCGAGCCGTCCTCATGACGACCATTGTCGCTCTCGGGGTGATCCAGGGGACACGCGCCGAGCCCCAGGCCGCCCAGTGTTCGTCCTTCTACATCTCGGAAATCAATCTCGTATCGACGGCGGACGGCGAGGCCGGGCACGTTCAGACCTTTGTGGGGTTTGGCCCCTCCAAGGAAGAGGCAGAGAAGAGCGCCCTGGGATGGTGCTCGCATATCAGGTTCGATCTTGAGACCTGTTTGAATTCGGATCGCCTGACCGCTCGCAACTCTCCGTCAGACGGAGGTGACGCCGCACTTCATCTCAAGTACATGAAGGCAGTTGCGCGCATTACCGGCTGCAGTTAGAGCGCGTTGGCGAGCGATCGAACGCGCTTGATCTATATCAAGCAGCTTGTGGCCATCTTGCAGCAGGTAACAGACGACGTAGCAGGACGAGCCCAGGTCAATGTTTCGGGGGCGCACCGGAGCGACCGACATGCCACTGGCGGCATATTTCTGGAAGGTCGGAGCAGTGTTGCTCGCACTGCTCTTTGTTGCAGATTATTGGCTGCCGAGGGCCCCGACCGTCGATCAGGTGGCTGCGGACCGGCCGGCCATACTTATCC
>NZ_JBFRFR010000071.1:0-48096 GCF_052114925.1 Bradyrhizobium sp. 2TAF36
GACCGAAGACATCTGGCCACGCATAGTGGTCGAGATCATATTTTCGCATAGTGGTCGAGATCATATTTTCCGCGAGCAATGATACGGCGACCCAATTCGGCAATTGCAATGTCTCGCCGGCAAAATGTGGTTCGACCAGCACATCCCCAAGTGGACCCACGATGCAGGATCCGCGGCGAATGAGCACAGTTCGCGCATGGATGGGCGCATAATTAGGCGGCCATCGCCGCGCGTCACGCTCCAGGCCCGTCGGCATCAGCTTGCGGTGCTTGCCTAGAAGTTTGCCCGACGGGCCGTAAGTTAGGGCTGCGCAATAGAGCGATCCGCCATCTCGCTCGATAATGCCCACGACGAGATGCACGGAATTGTCACGGGCGACCTCGCCGAGGCGTGCTGGGTCGGATCTTGGCAAGTCGATTGCGCTTTCATCGTAGCGGCGAAACTCCTCCGGGCCCTCAGGACCACGCTTCCCCAAGCGCGCGCCAAAATCTATCCCCCTCGGATAACCGCCGACGAAGGCCTCTGGATCAACCACGAGATCGGCTCCCTTTCCGGGCGGCGTGGCGTGTGAGTTCGGCAAGCCTTGCGATCGTCTTAGGCGTCTCGAACAGGACCGCCGCGGGTTTCCACGGAGCTGCTATTGGACTCCGGCCCTGGACTTGCTTCAGGACAGAGTTACTCAGCTTTGGCAAATCCCAGCCCTCGCCGGTGCCGCGCCGCAAGCCCATCTAGCGTACCGCTTCTAGTTGGCTCCTTCTCGAGGGTCTTTCGAGATCGCATGATCCAGTGCCCCGACTTCATTAGGACAGCGCTCTGGACGTTTCTCGCGACATCGGCGAGCTCAGAGTTCAAAATTCCATAAGTCTTACGAGGCACCCATCCGCTCTCAATTCTAATGACAGTTATCTCTTGCTAGACGTGGACAGCCACAATCTAGACCCATGTTTTCAATTGCAGATGCGGGTGAAAGTGGGGGCCGCCGGCGTCCGATGGCGGATTGACTTAGAACCATCTGGCACCCCTCCCCGGTCAGCCAAGTGACTCTATTGACGGCAGGCGCCGTCGAACTTCGGAAACACGACCAACGTATTCAATTGGCGCGCGCACACTCGGGGGGTGTCTGGGAAATCGCTGGCCTGAATTGGGCCGTTGTCGTTTGCTGCGTTCATCTCAGCGTGACGTGCGGTTGGCCGACTCCGCGGCCCGGAAAAATAATCTGAAAATCTGCGGCCTAACGCGCGTGATGTCGATGTCGCCCTTCGCGATTGCTTTGGTTTGCTCCACGCCGGCGTCAGATTCGACGTAAACCAACTTTGAAATGCCCTCGGCATTTAAAAGGTCGCTCACCACGTACTGCGGAGCGATACAAATGCTCGGCTTCTTCGCAAGGCGGATTGTCGTGGTCTCTGGCGGGGGATTGGACTCTTCGGCCCTCAGCCGCGCCGCGACGCTCCCAAACACGGCAGCAGAAGCGGCGCACGCCCCAGCCACCAGCTGAAGAAAATGACTGCTATGGGCCAAAATGCGAAGAACTCAACGTGAGCAAATTTAGTCTGCAATGTCCCACGGAGCGGACCTCATTGAAACGTGCCGTCACTTCGCTGATGGGCCAATAACGGAAGTCACGAATGGACTCACTTACTCCATACTACCGTCAGCAATTAATATCTAACGCGAACTGGTCCACAAATGGACGAGAGGGTCAAACGTAACCGCTCGCGATACGCAAGCCCGGGCTCTTAGCGCCTGTGCGCTAGTGCGATGCGCAGGTCCGAGAAAGCGTCGAATATCGACGTCAACCGCGCTTTCCAATGATCCCAAAAACGATTAATCTCTTTCCCTTCACGCAATTCAGAAAGTCGATCGGAGAATAAGCCACACGATAAATTAGATGGAGGAACCAATGGTGAAGAGAGCGATTACGCTCGGCGGCGGCGGACCGGCAGCAGGGCTACACATCGGGGTTCTGAAAGCACTTGCAGAGGACGGCAAGACGTTCGACGATGAGTCTGATGTGTGGGCGTTGTCTTGCATCGGCGCCTGGGTTGGCATCGTCCACAATCAATTCAATGAAGAAACCCTCAAAAAAGAAAACAAAAGCAGAGCCGAACTGACCTATGAATTCTTCAGGGACGGCGTATTTCGGGACGATGAAGGCTATGAGCGTTTCCCCATAAACACCGTATTCGGGGCGGATTGGAACGCCAACATCAAGGCCTTCCAGGACTTCGTCACCGATCCCAAAAGTTACAGTGATTTCCGATGGCAACCGTACAAGATGATGGAACAGATCCAGGGCACCATATCCGCTTGGTTCAACCATCTGCCTCGTAGTGAACAACCCTTCAAGGAATGGCGCGAAGGAGACATCAACAACTGGATACTCAATAAAGTGCTCGCACCTAATCCATTTGTCCGATACCTCACCTCCCTGATGTACTTGTCCAAGGTCAACGGCCTATCCAGGATCAACTATCCGGATAGCGAGTTTATGAAGAGCATAAACTTCGACGAGCTAAAAACGGACAGAATGCCACACATCTATCACAACGCCTGGAATCTCGACGAACAGAAGCTGGCGTTGTTTTCCAATCGTCGGATGAAGGAGGACGAGAAAAAGCAGTACAAGGGAGCTATCGACTCACGCAGCCTGTGTGCGTGTTCGTCTCTTCCCTTCGTCGAAGGGACGGTTGAGATCGACCAAGTTACATATTGCGAAGGGGCGTTAGTCGATACTGTGAACTTCGATAGCTTGCTCGAGGAGCACCCCGATTTGAAAGAAATCTGGGTGAGCCGGATCGTCGATGCGAAGCAAATCCGCAAGCCGGAAAATCTTCACGATGCACTAGCAAATCTCTGCCAATTGTTTGCGGCAACGGTCGGCGAGGATGACGTCAAGCTTTTCAAATATCACGTCAAAGAGGCGCACACGCTCGACAGAGCAGCCGAAGCCGGGATACTCGAGAAAGCAGTCGAGTGCGGGATGCTCGACAAACCAGCCGTGGAGGGAAAGAACTGGAAAAAGCCTTGGAGAGGCGTAGTCGTCGAGATTCACGTGCCGGGACACATCAATTTCAAATGGAATCACAGCAATCTCGAAAATTCGATAATGCTGGGATACGCCGCCGCCAAACAAGCAATCGACGCATTTAACAAAGCGGAAATCGAAATCAAGGCGAATAGTAGAGACGGCAAGCTGCTCAAGCCCATTTTCATAAACGAGAATCCACAGGACGACGCGAATTGGTTAGATCTGCGAGATCGTACTTATGCGGGTCTAAAGAAGGCGGCTAGTGGCGCCAAGCCAAAGTAGGCAGATCGCGTTGTGGATTTAGATCTGGGCATGCGTTGTCCCGGTTTGATTACCGCAGCACATCGAGAAGCGCTTTTGCCTCCTTTAGATCATGCGTCTCGAAGCCTTCGGTGAAGTTGGCATAAATCGGCGCGAGGAAATTCAGCGCTTCCTCGCGTTTACCCCGATCGATCCACAGCGCGGCAAGGTCCATTGCGGCTCGAAGTTCAAGCGTCTTGGCGTGTTGGCATCTTGCCGTATTTAATGCCTGCTCGAGCAGTGCCTGCGCTTYGGCTTCGACGTCTGGTCCGCCGCGGACGACCAGCACCCGTGCCTTCAGCCGATACAATTCGGCCTCCAAAATTCGTTCGCTGTTTCGGCTCGTTGTTGCGAGGCCGTGCTCGATCAAATCCAGCGCCGCCTCGTAGTCGTGACCAATCAACAATGGCGGACACAAAAGCACGTAGAGCGCGGTGATGGCCAGCTGATAACCTGCACTACGATATTCGTCCAACGCGGCACGGATCTCCCCGAGTGCGCTGGGTGAAGGTTCGAGCGACGCCACGCATATGCCCCGAATAGCGCGCGCCAAGCGCCATTGCCGGAATCCATGCTCCTCCGACAGGGCGATACAGCGTTCGGCATGAACTTGCGCAGTCAGGAACTCGCCGCGAAGGGCGTGAAGAATGCATGCATAGTAACAAGCATACGCCTGCGAATGCGGATGACTGATGGCGTCGGCGCGCTGAATGGCGACGTTCACTCGCGTGAGTGCCGTATCAGCGTAGCCGAGCAGCCAGAGCGCCCACGACATCAACGCCAGGTCAGCCACGCCGGCATCCTGGCCTGCCACACGTGCCGCCAGCCTATCCTCCTCGCTGCTCGCCTCGAACGCTTCGTAGGCCCGTTCGATCGCTTCATGGGCACCGGTGAGACGTCCCATGAAAAGGCGGATCATCGCCTGCCCCCGCATCGCGTTGAGCAACGTCGGTCGATCGTCGCGCGCTTCGGCGAGTTGGAGCAGGGCGGCGATCGTTTCCTCAGCCACCGGCAACTCACCGCGCATTACGCTCGCGGTGGTCAACCAGAACATCACCTGGAGTTGCTCAGGGGGGTCTCCAAGGCGCTCGCACAGCTCACGCGCGCGGGCAAAGGTTGCCATCGTCTTGTTCGAGGCTGGTCCTTGGGTAGCGATCAGGCAAGGCCCGAGAGCGAATTGGAAGTCAAGTTCCAACCTGTCCTTTCGCGCGCCCTCGGGCAGATGCCCCGAGGCCTCGATGCCTCGTTGCAGGTGCGCGATGGCCTCAAGGTTGGCCGATCGCATGGCGGCTTTCTTGCCGGCGCGCAGCCAATATGCCTCCGCCTTTTGGAACAGCCCGGCCTCAGTCAGATGGTGCGCGAGAGTTTCGGGGTGAGGCTCCACAATTTCCGGGAACCGTTGCTCGAAGGCGTGTGCGATCGTGGCATGCAGCGCTGCGCGTCGGCTCTTCAGCAGTCCCGAGTACGCAGCATCTCGCACAAGCGCGTGCTTGAAGGTATAGACCGCCTGGGGTATCTCGCCCCGGCAGAATATCAGCTCCGACCGAACCAACTGGGCAAGCGCCTCCTCAAGTCTCTCTTTTGGCAACCCGGCTACGGTGCTCAGCAGTTCGTAGGAGAACTCGCGACCCACCACAGCGCCGATCTGAGCCACCTCCCTCACCGGAGCCAATCGATCGAGCCTCGCCATCAGCGATGCGTGCAAACTCGTCGGAATCGCCATTGGGGGCAGAGGACGGTTGAGGACGTAGTGATCGCCCTGCTGATGCAATAGCCCCGTTTCGAGCACAGTCTTGGTCAATTCCTCCACGAATAGGGGCACGCCATCGGTGCGGGCGAGGATCTGGTCCATTACCTCTTCCGGGAGCGTCTTGCCGGCGGTGACGCGCTCGATTAACGCCGCCCCGTTGCGTCGGTTCAGCCGCGTGAGCGAGATCGTCGTCACATGCGCATGACCTGGCCAGGGCGGCGTGAACTCTGGCCTCGCGGTGATGAGCAGCAGCACCCGAAGCCGCGGTATCTGTTCTAAGGTCATCGTGAGCAGCTCCAGCGACGTCGGATCTGCCCAATGGACATCCTCCACAACGACGAACACGGGCTGTCGCGCCGCCAAGCGATTGAGCTGAGTCAAAAACGCCGCCAATGTCATCTCCTTGCGCTTCTGCGGGCTCAGCTCTGGTATGCGGTAGCGCTCACTGGGGGGTAGCGACAGAAGGTTAGCCAAAGGTAGCAACACGCGGTCGGCATCAGCCCGCACGAGCAGAGCCTCGAGCTTAGCAAACTTCTCTGCGGGCGGGTCGCCCCGCTCGAACCGGGCAGCGCGTTCGAGCTGGCGGGTGAAAGGATACAGCGCACTGTTGGTGTGGTGCGCCGAGCAGAACTGGCGCACCGTGATATGCGGTTCGGCCTGGAGCCGCTCGTCAAGCGCCAGCGCAATGTGCGACTTGCCGATACCGGCTCTCCGATGAGCATCACCGCGCAACCTTCGCCACGCCTGGCGTGCTGCCAGCGACGCAACAGTATCTCGATTTCCTCGTCACGCCCAATTGGCGGCGCTAATCGGGTTTTGTGCTGTGCCTCGAAGCGGCTTTCCACCTCGGTTGTTCCCAGGACCTGCCAGGCTGGTATTGGATCCGCCCATCCTTTAAGCGCGACAGGGCCGAGATTGCGGAATTCGAAATGCCCATCAGTGAGCCGGTGCGTACTTTCGGAAATCAGCACGGTGCCGGGATTGGCGAAGGTCTGCAGGCGCGCAGCCAAGTTCGGCGTCTCGCCAATGACCGCCTGCTCTTGAGCTGAACCTTCGCCGGTCAAATCGCCCACGACCACCATACCGGTAGCGATACCAACGCGAACCTGCAGCTCGGTGGCGGGGTCTGTCCGGAGGCTAGCCACGGCATCGACCAGCGCCAGCCCGGCGCGTGTCGCCTGTTCAGCATCATCCTCGTGCGCCTGGGGATAGCCGAAATAGGCGAGCACGCCATCTCCCATGTACCGCGCGATAACGCCCTCATTCCGGGCAACAACCTCTGCGATGCAGCGGTGATAGGTGCCCATTACGGCCCGCAGGTCCTCCAGATCAAGGCGGGCCGAAAGTGCGGACGAGCCGACCARATCGCAAAACATGACTGTAAGCTGACGCCGCCCGGCGTGGTCTGCCGACGCCAGCTTCGCGCCCACTTGAGGCGTTCGCGGGACCTCTCCCTGAAGTGCTACGATCGCGCGCAGCATCTTGCGGCGATGGCCAAGCAGGACGCCCAAGTCCTTTAGATCCTGCTCCGTGAGATCTCGAACGACCGAGAGATCGATGGCGTTTTCGCGGAATCGCTCGGCGTACTCGCCCAAACCGATCGATGCTAGCCACTCTGCAATACCGGTCATGGTATACCTATGGCTTATACAATGAGAATAGCACATTAAAGAGAGGCTTGCGAAGGCACATCTGCCGACCGAAGCGCCGATCGCCGGACTTCTTGCCCAATGTAACGCTGTGGCCCAGCCGAGAAGTGAACGCCGCCAAGCGCGATATCTGTTAGGGGTCGATTGGGTTGCAAAAGTCTTTTTGGAGGTCGAACAAAAAGTCATAGAGCCGCTGATGCATTTTGCGCGCGGCGATGTGAGGGACCATATCGATTGAACCAAAATCGATCACGGATGTCCGTAATCGCACCGACAGCCAATGCGGCAGCGGCGAGGTCTTAAGATTAACTTTCGCGAGATTCTTGTGGTTGTTCGACTTTCGACTTTTGCAACAATATCGGTCAAAAGCGGCGGTCGGGGCGGTCCGGACCCGCGTCCGGTCAGCGGCCAATTGCAGACATCCAAATCGGCCCAGCTTGATTCAGCTAAGGGCCAAAAGGCGACATCCTACGGCGCGTTGCCGGTCGGCGTGCCAGCATTCAACAGTTGGGAAACGGCGGTCACAAGCTGAGCAGGCGCGAACGGTTTTGTGAGAAGCACGCTATTCGGCACGCCCTTAGATGACCACTCTTCGGCTGCTTTGCCCGTCATATAGATTATTGGTAGCGCGGGATCGATCTCCCGCGCCACGCGGGCAACGTCCCATCCCTCCATTTTGCCGGACAGATGGATGTCGCTGACAACTGCGAGAAACTTCTTGTGATTTAGGGCGGCTACCGCTTCCTCGCCTGATGCAAAAATGCTGACTTCAAACCCGCCTTCCCTCAGTGCTTCCTCGACCATGCTTTGAATTAACTGATCGTCCTCAACGAGCAATATCGTCGGAAGTGTCTGCACTTGTTCCACTGCATTTCCACCCCTGCCTAATCGTCAAGCAATATTGACGTCGGAGTGAGAAGTCCGTCGAACGGAAAGTGTTCCGCATAAATGTTTAAAAGTTAACACTGGTGGAATTTGCCTCGCCGCCTTCCATAACAGGAGCAACGCAGCAGGGAGCGACGGGCACAAAGAAGATGACGCGGCCAAGTTAGCTACCCAGATCTTCAATCCGGCTTGCGCGTATACGGGTGCCCAACCTGGAGGCGGTTGTAGTTGAATGGCAGACTGCCATAATTTGCCGAGTGTCGGTCCATCTTTGGACAGTCGTAGAAAACACAGCAGTGGGGGTGGGAATGGTCCGAACCGGGGCTCTTAAAGCTTCGACAATTTGGTCCGCAGAGGACGAGGAAAAGCTTTTGCTGATGCGGGAGAGCGGATCGGCGTTCAGCGACATTGCAGCAGCCCTCGGCCGTAGCCAAGCATCGGTCGAAGCTCGCTATTCCATCTTAAAGAAGCAAAACAAACTGCAAAGCTGAGCCGCACGGGAGTTGGCGTCTGGCTTTTTGCCCTGTCTCTCCAGAACCACTGAGGTCAGCTTCGGGTCTTGGTCGTGTAAAAACGCTATTGCATGACGGGACCGGCGCGGTCGAACTCAGGCTACCGCAGTCCGATCAATTTGGGCAAGTTTTACGGCCGCTCGACCAGAACTCATCCTGAGGCAATGTCGGGGCTCTTTTTTACGCGCCCCATGAACCGCAACGGCGCGCGCCAGCGCCCGTATCACGCCCTCACCGCCGCCAGCAGCGGTTTCATCCCGACGATGTTCAGCACGCGTGTCAGATTGTAGCCGAGCACGCACAGCGCCATCTCGGTCGCAACTTTCGGCAGCGTCACGCACAAGAAGTGCGTCGCGCCCATGCGCATCTTCAGTGTGCCGAACGGATGCTCGACGGTCTCGCGGCGTGTGCGCATGGCGTTTGGATTCTTGTCGAGCCGCGCCTGAGCGCGTTCGAGAACGTCCTCGTGCACCCATCGCTTGATACGGCGTTGTGGGCTCGGCGTGCACTTCGATTTGAGTGGACAGGTTCGTCCCCATCAGGCCCTTGTCSAGCGGCTCSAGCGCGATGATGTGCTCGCGRTTGGTCAGCACGACCCGYCCGATCGCGACCTTGTCCATCTCSCGGATSGTYTCSCGGATCACCGCRAAGGCATCRTGGCCGACCTTGCCGTCMGGWCKSAGRTAGTAGGGGCGGATCAGGTAGCGCGGATCGATGTCRGYCYTGTCGACGAACTCGTCGATYTCGATGGTSCGGGTSGATTCCAGRGCGACGTTYTCGAGCTCYTCCTTTGTAACCTCGATGAAGGTGTCGGTGTCCACCTTGTACCCCTTCACGATGTCCTCGTTGGGAACCTCGTCGCCAGTGTCGGCGTCGACCTTGAGGTACTTGATGCGGTGGCCCGTCTGCCGGTTCAACTGGTTGAAGCTGATCTTCTCGGACTCCGACGTCGCGGGGTACAGCGCCACCGGGCACGTGACGAGCGACAGGCGCAGGAAGCCTTTCCAATTGGCGCGGGGGGCCATGAACGCGGTACTCCAGGTGAGGGTGTTGGATTCAAGACGAACGGCCCGCCTAGGTTCCGACAGATCCGGTGGGAGAATCTGGACCCGCGGCATCCGAAGTAGCAGACCAAGGCCGCTCAACCCGGCCCATACCTTCGAAAAGGCCGTGAATCGCCCGAAATTCGGGTACCTCGTGGAGCTTTTGTGTGCGAGATACCGAAGGAGCGATCGAACCCAACCCTCCTGACGCGATGCTATCGACCTCGATTGATCTGGCGGCCATGGCCGAGGCACTGAGCCGATCGGCCGATTTCCGGGTGCTGCGCCGACTGGTGCCGCGTATCCCGGCGTCCCCGGCAGCCGGGCAAGAGACCAAAACCGGCGTCCTGCTCGACACCGAGACGACCGGCCTCGATCACGCCAAGGACGAGATCATCGAGCTCGGGATGGTCAAGTTCGACTACACGGCGGACGGCCGCATCGTCGGCGTCAGAGGTACGTTATCCGCCTTCAATGCGCCTAGCGGGCCCATTTCGGCGGAGGTTACGGCACTCACGGGCATTACCGACGAGATGGTGGCCGGTCACAGATTCGACGAGGCGGCCATCACGGCTTTCGTCGAAGACGCAGTCATCGTCATAGCCCACAACAGCGGCTTCGACAGGAAGTTTGCCGAGCGCTACTGGCCCGTGTTCGAGCACAAGGCCTGGGGCTGCAGCATGAGCGAGATCGACTGGCGCAAACACGGCTTCGCGGGAGCGCAACTCGGTTATCTGCTGAACGGTGCCGGCTTCTTCCACCAGGCCCACCGGGCTGTCGACGACTGCCACGCTCTGCTGGAGGTGCTCGCTTTCGAATTGCCGACGACCGGAGGACCGGCGCTCGCTCTCCTGCTCGATACGGCACGCAGGAAGACGGTCCGGATCTGGGCGGTGCAGTCGCCGTTCGAGTTGAAGGATTCGTTGAAACGGCGAGGTTATCGCTGGAGCGACGGCACGGATGGCCGCCCCAAGTCGTGGTACGTCGACGTCGGCGAGTCCGCTGTCGACGACGAGCTCGCGTTCCTGAAAGCGGAGATCTATCTGCGCGACGTCGAGCCGCGTCTGCAGACGCTAACCGCCTTCACCCGATTTTCCTGCAGGGTCTGAGAAGGCGGTCGTCGCGCTTGTTGTAGCCGATCGCGGGTTTACCGCCCGAGTCGCTTCTCGACCCGCTTGCGGGYGTTGCCGACCTTCTTGACCGCCTTTTTGACGGCGGAGGCCGAGCGGCCGGTCTTCCTGGCTTCGTAACCGACTTCGTGCTTCTGCCCGCCGGCGACGCGGGCACGGTCCTGCTTGCGTCCTGTCGCGGTCTTCTTGGTCGCCTTCTTCGCTGCAGCCATCGCTTTTCTCCTCGAGTTGTTGAGACAGTGCAACGCCGCGAAGGACTCGCCGGTTCCGGAACGATTCCGTCTGTGCCACTTTGAATCAGTGTTGCGTGGAGTTCGTCCGTGGCGTTTCAGCGTAAGAAGCCGGCCGCCGGCCTCGGCGAGAAGGCCCCGTTTCCGGATTTCGTCGAGCCGGCCCTGGCATCCTCGATCGAGAAGGTGCCGTCCGGGTCACGATGGATTCACGAAATCAAGTTCGACGGCTATCGCGTGCAGGTCCATCTTCATAACGAGGCGATCAAGGTCTTCACCCGGCGCGGTCATGACTGGACCCGCCGCTTCAAGAAGGTTGCCGACGACGCCTGGCACATCAAGGCAAGCTCCGCCATCATCGACGGCGAGATCGTCGTGCCGGCTGCCGACGGCACGACCGACTTCTCCGTCCTGCAGAACGAGCTCAGGGGCAGTTCGAGAAGCATCGTTCTGGTCGCCTTCGATCTCCTTTACCTCAAGGGTTGCGACCTGCGGAAGCTGCCGCTCTTCCGGCGCAAGGCCGAACTCAAGAAGATTATCGCCGGCACCGAGATCCAGTTCAGCGAGAGCTTCGAGATCGAAGGCCGCGAGATGTTCGCCCACGCCTGCAAGATCGGGCTAGAGGGCGTGGTCTCGAAGGTCCGCGACAGCGTCTACGCCAGCGGCCGCGGCAACAACTGGGTCAAGAAGACCTGCGCGCAGCGGGAGACCTTGACGATCGCCGGATTCGCGCTCGACGGCACGAAGTGGGACGGCCTCTACGTTGGGCGGAGAAAGGGCGCCGATCTAGTCTACGCCGGCAAGGTCGACCACGGCTTCGACAGGGTCTCGACCGCGGAGCTCCGGAGGCGGCTAGAACCGCTCGTCCGGAAAACCCAGCCCTATGCCAAGCGCATCGCGCACAAGGGCGTCTGGGTCGAGCCGAAACTACTTGCCGAGATCGAGTACCGGGCCAAGTCGGCGGAAGGAAAGGTCCGGCATCCGTTCTTCAAGGGCCTGCGAGACGATCTATAAACATCGTAAAGCGCAGAGTTCGCGTTACACTAATTGCAGACATCGCGCCGGTTGCAGTCGATGACTGCTAATGACCTCCTCAGCGGACATCTCCGAGCTAAGGTAACCCCTCACACTTTCACGCCGACCTCTGCTAGTTTTGGGACCACACCCGAATTCACAGGGATAGTCATGCTGATCCAATTTTTGATAGGCGGGATCGTTAGTATTTGTAATATCACAATTCATGCCTTGGTGATGACCGTGGTGGTGCGCGTAGCGCGAGCCTCCGTTTCGGCAACAAACCATCCATCGCTGCTCCTGATTATCACCATGATCGCAACTGTTTCGGTCCTGATGGCGGCGCATGTTCTGGAGGTGTTTGTTTGGTCACTGGCCTACGCGATTGTCGGTGCAGTGCCTGCTGAAGGAGGCCTCGTGTATTTCGCATTCGTCAGTTACGCCACGCTCGGCTATGGCGACGTTCTACCCGTGGAGCGCTGGCAACTGCTTGGTCCAATGGCGGCGATGAATGGTGCGCTGCTATTTGGATGGTCGACTGCTGTCATTTTTGATGTGCTGCAAAGAACAATGGCGCTTGGTTCTCAGACCGCCGCCACCGAATAAGGGCGGATGTCCCACCCATAACGTTTTTGACGCAAGTGATCGACGCTCGGTCGAAGCGGCACTCTGGGCCAGAGCCGACGAAGCCGGGCTTTCCGAGCCATCATTGATGCAGATCAACAAGCTCCGCCCGAGCCAAAAGACGCTCCGGCGAGCGGCATCTTGTGGAGGGAAGCAAAATGCGTGGTGATTTCTTGCGTATTGTTTCTTTAGTTTTGACGTGCTTAGCGGCGATAACCTCACCAGCCTCGGCAGCAGATCGCCCCGCAGTGCAAGGTGTTCGGGAGGAGATTTGGGCGTTGATAACCCCGCTGCCCATGTTCGCCTACGTAGTGCGACCGGTCGGCGGAGGCCCATATACCCTTCTCGTGATGAACCACGGCATCTCTGGCAACCCACAGCAGCGGCCTTTCTTCCCGGCAATCGAGTACCGCGACGCGGCGCATTGGTTCGCACGGCAGGGTTACTTCGTAGTCTCCCCGGTGAGATACGGTGCCGTGTCAACCGACCAGCCGGATCAAGGCCTATTTGGCCTCTACTTCGCGGACGTTGGGAGTTGTGACAAGCCCAATTTTCGCGGGCCGGGACTGATGATTGCGACCCTCGATCAGTGGGTGATCGACTTCATGCACGAGGAAGCGGCAGTTGCGCCGGGGAAAGCCATCGTGGTTGGTCAATCAGGTGGGGGATGGGGAGCCATCGCCCTGTCCAGCCTGAACCCGTCGTCGGTCCAAGCGATCATCACGTTTGCGGCAGGCCGGGGCGGACGGGTTGATGGTAAGCCGAACAACAATTGCGCGCCCGACAAGCTCGTCGAAGCGACGCGCAATTTCGGCAAGACATCCCGCATTCCAATGCTTTGGATTTACGCGGAGAACGACACATATTTTGGCCCGGACTTGGCGAAACGAATGCACGAGGCGTTTACAGCGGCGGGCGGGAATGCGGAGTTGCGAGTGTTTCCACCGTATGGAAGCGACGGCCACTTCTTCATTGATGCCGCCGAAGCCGTTCCGATATGGTCACCCTTCGTAAGCCGGTTCCTCGACCAGCATCAATGAAGTTATTTCACCCAGTTTCTAGCATCTCGGTGGTCACAACGGCTTGAACCTCGGCGCGATCCTTGGGGGAGTTGGTGAGCCAGCCCGCTTTTGCCGCCTCCACGTCGACACCGCTCCTGAGGCGGGCCGTGACTTGGTGGCTTGTACAGGTGAAACACGCGCTTCCGCCCACGATCTTCTTCTTCATCGGCTTCAATCTGATCCTATGGACCAAACGTCTGATCTTGCAGGAGCACGGCGTCCAGTTCAGTGGCTTCTTCACCGCGATAGTAGCGGCGTTGCTCGTCGGAAAAGCCGTTTTGGTGACCGACAACCTGTCCTTTATGCGCCGCTTCGACGGCGCGCCAATGATCCAGCCCATCTTGTTCAAGAGCGCGATCTACTGGGTGTGCGTACTGATCGCGCGACTGGCCGAGGAGGTCGTCCATTTTGTCGCCGCAGGCGGCGCAATCGCCGCTTTCGGAGACCACTTTGTTAATCACTTTTCGTTGCCGCGCTTTTTGTCAATTCAGCTATGGCTGATGGTCCTATTCCTAGCCTACGTCACGATACACGAACTTAACGAGCTGTTCGGCGACGGTGAACTTTATCGCCTGTTCTTCCGCTGGCGCTCGTCCGAGGCCAAGCTCACCCGCCGTCAGCGCATTCGCCTGCTCACACGTCTCAACCGGCTCACGGAAGCAAATCCAATCGAGGCGTTCAGCGATCGGACATCGCCTGTTCACACGGAGCTAGTCGCCATACTCCACGAACTCGCTTCGCCGCCGGCTGCATCGCCGGCGCGAACTTGACTGCGGCATGATCGGCGGGGACGACGTGACCGACTATGTCGCTCTACCGTTCGTCTTCTCCGACGACGGCGTGGCCGCCGGGGAGCCGCCGGAATGCCTGAACGCGAACGCCGCGTGGTTTGGCGACCAGTTCGGGTCCGTCATCACCTTTCGGTCCGGAATAGCGCCCCAGGGGCAGGTTTCCCGACCCGCTTGAGGACCGGCTCGATCCGATCGCCCCGGCCGCTTGACTCGCCGGGGGCCGACGTCCTCAATTACACCTTTCAGCGTGCTGCGGGATTCCGTCATGGAGCAGGAATTTTATCAAGGCCTCGCGCATCGGGTCCGGACCCTTGCCGAGAAGGCCGAACCGTTCACCAGGCGTCGATTGCTAGACCTTGGATGTCGGGCACTGACCCGTAAGCCGAGGTGGCGGCAGACTGGCGTTGAAAGTTGCCGATCGGGCTTGGCCGAATTCTTTCCAACACCCGCGCGGCAATCCACGGCCATTACACCCCGTTCGCTCTGCTAGTGCGCCCTGAAGCGTTCCATTTGTAGTGAAGTCCCCCGACGGTACGTGCAGGAACCATGAGACCCATTGTCAAAAGCGGTCCGGCCAAGGTCCGAGCGGCGCGACAACGGTTGGTGCTATGTCGTCTGATGATCGACATTATGAGGAATTTGCACGGAGCCTACGCTCCGGCGAGCGAGCCGTTCGGCAACCGGGTGGAGACGTTCTTTATCGGACTGTGCATAGCTCTCGGTCAGTTCGAGCAGAAGCCATTTTCCGTCACGAAGATTGCCAACTACATGCGCGTGCCCAGAACGACCGTCATGCGGAGGTTGGAGCGGCTGCAAAGCTGGGGGCTCGTTCGGCGTCAAGGGCGCCACTACCATGTAGATGATAGCGCGCTCAATTCCCTGTTGGGGCTGCGAAGCTATCAGCACATACGCCGCGTGCTCGACAAAGCCGCCGACGAATTGACCGTTTTGGACACTTTGCCGGATTGACTGTGGCGCGCGAAAACTGAATACCCGTTTGCGCGGGATCCCGCGAGCGTGCTCGCTCGGCCCCTGCTTCCAGACTGCTTCACAATTCAATCCAATTGCGTATCGGGGAACCGGCCGATGCTATTCGCGCGTGCTTTTGACAGACCCAACCTGCTTGGGTGGATTCGTCGTTTTCGATCCAGTCCAGTTCGCGTCTACGGCTCAGCATTCGGGTTGGTTGCCGCGGCAACGCTGGTGAGGCTGGGGCTTCATCAAGAGCTGTCGACCGCGTCCCCGTTCACGGCTTACAGTCTCGCCATACTCTGCATGGCACTTGCCGGCGGTTTCTGCGCTGGCATGGTCACGTTGGCAGCATCCGTGGTGACCGGCTCGATTCTGTTTCTTCCGCCCGCTTTCAGTCTTACGCTCGCCGAGGGGCTGAGTGGCCGCTGCTCATCTTCGCCGTCGTCGGCAGCATCCAGGTCGTCTTGGTTTCGGGATTGATGGCCGCGATCCTTTTGCACGACGAACATCAGCAATTTCTGTTCGGAGAACTGCGTCACAGGTCTCGGAATCTTTTTGCCGTAGTGCAAGGAATCGTTTCCCGGACACTGACTGAGGACCAAACGCTCGCGCAGGCACGGGAGGCGCTGGAAATGCGGCTCGGCTCGCTGGCGCGCACTCACGGGATGCTCGCCGACAACGGCTGGATGAGCGCGCCACTCGATCAAATCGTTTCGGAGGAGCTCACGTGCTTTGCCGATCAAGTTGGCTGTACCGGCTGCAGCCTTCCTCTGAATACTCCCGCGGCCCAAAATTTTGCGCTTATCATCCATGAACTGGCTACAAATGCTGTGAAGCATGGAGCACTGTCGCGACCCGGCGGGCGGATACTGATCAAGGGATCTGTTCAATCCCGCGAGGAACGCGACCTGTTCCGATTCTCTTGGACCGAAAGTGGCGGACCCCCGGTGAACCAACCACAGCGGAGAGGCTTCGGCAGTTCGATTTTGAATGGAATGGCAAAGCGGTTTGCCGAACATGTGGAAGTAAACTATCGACCTGAAGGACTCGCTTACGAACTAGAGGTTCTTCTCGGCTCCGTTCGGGCACCGGTTGCGACGAAATCCGCTCTGCACGGGACGAACTCGGTACCTTGGTCATCGGGTGCCAGTCACGGAGAACAAGCGCGAATGCGTCCGTGCAATGAAACATAGGGCCAGCTTCCGGCTTTGCGAGATCATTCATTGCCCGCTCGCACTTCAACGCTCAATAACGGACTCATTTGCTCATCGTGAGTTCTTCGATGTTGACCCACCTCCGGACAAAGATGCACCCGAGCCTAAGCCCTCCCGCTCGGAAGAAGCGCGGCGAGTCGTCGCCGAATACGCCGACGGCTTGCGGCAGATCATTAAAAAGCTGCGGCGCGAGGATTGAAGGGCCTATTGCGCTTTCGAGCTTTCTGGCTAGGATTGTAATCTGGCTTAGGTCGATCCTTGGATTTGGCGGTCCCCGGTTGGGCGCGATGTTCGAAGATGCAGCCAAGTTCCGTCGCGAGTATGAGGTGTGCCGCGAACAAGCGGCCAAGACCCACGTCTCGTCCTCTAGGGATCAGTGGCTCTTGTTTGCCGACGAGTGGCTAAAGCGGGCGCAAGCCGCAGAAGCTCTGGCGAAACGCGAGAAAGCTGAGTGCGCCGACGCGAAGTAAGGCCGCGCCTCCTTCTTGTCCGCAAAAGCCACGTTGCGCCCTTGCCCATCCTCCCGTTACCGGCGGTGGTTCTCCAACCCTCATACTACCATCATCGGTGACATGACCGGGCAGCAAGCTCCAGCGGCGGCCACGCTACGAAATTGACGCCGGGCCTGCGCTAGGCATGACGTCTGCGGACCCACGCCAAGCTTAAAGATAGAGCGCCAAGGCCCTGCCGTAGAGCAGCACCCAGCCGAAAAAGTCGAAGGGCGCGGATTCGGCGCGTAGGCGGTCGCTGTGCCGGACATCCGGGGCGCATCGCGGCGGGATCGATTTCCTTCGGTCGTTCGATCAGCGCGGGATACTCGGCCGTCATCGGGAGCGATGTGACGCGCGTCAGTTCCCTGACAAGGTAATCTGCTTCTCTCCGACTCCGCTGACCATCTTGTGGATGGTCGATGTGTGAGATGGCCCGGATTGTTCGAGAGCGCGAACCGGACCCGCGTGCCGGGCCGGATGGCCTGGTATCCGTTCTGCAAAAAGATCCCGACAGTTAAACAGCGTCGACGACGAGAAACGAGAGGATCGACTTCGAGAGGTCGCCCGGTCGCCCTTGCTCAAGGCGAGGTTGCCGTCGGCGGGAGCGACGACGGTCGTCTGCGCGAGGTCGTACTTCGCCTTGTGCTCCTGCACGTCGAATGCCCGCCCGGAGTTTTCACGCATTCGCGGCATCGGGGGTGAGGGTCCCACTATCTCCGCCAGTGCGCCCTCTGCCGGTGCCGAAGATCAGCTACTCACAGATAACGAGATTTTCCTTCTCGCGCCGATGTGCTAAACATTACTTGCGGTGCCCCTCAAGGGTGCCACACAAAAATAGATCGCTGGACCGAAAAGCCCAATAAAATCAATTCCCGGCGGGATCGCTATCACAGTTCAATCCTGTCTGGCAGCACCAGCTTCCCCCTTTGATTTTTAGGCTCTTTGGAAAACCATCGGGGTAGGCGCAGTGAGTACAAATGCAGAAACGTGCGCGGGAATGCGCCTATAGCGGCACGCTTCTCGCACGCTAAATCTCGCTTGGTTCTGCAGTGCCATGAGCGGCCCCGCATGGAGAGGATTCCAAATGGTGACATGTCCGATTTGCGGAAACGAAATCGGAGAGCTTCCAAGAACCGGTGATGCCGAAGGGTTTGATTGCAAGCAACACGGCAAGTTCAAGGTCTCAAGGACCTCGAGGCTGAGCCGAGTAAGAGCGCCGGGCGCGATAGTTGAGTCCGCGGCGCGCTATCTCTCACCGGTTGAGTTGGCCTAGGAGTTTCCACCGTCAGGAATACGAAGGCCGGCCCATCGTCGTGCAGTCATGTGCACAGGACGATCGCGCTCAAATCGTTTGCGAGCTCGCTAAAGCGACCGGCGCGAACCAGGCGTCATCGTGGTAGGGCGTCGCGGTAATGCGCAGCCGCTCGGTGCCGCGCGGAACGGTCGGATAGTTGATCGGCTGGACAGTATCCCCCATCAGGAAACGGGGGAATCGTAGCTGACTCGTGGCTCTTCACACAGCCAGGGTCAACAGCAGCAGTCAGCTCAGCGATCACATGGCGCACGCTCTGCCGCAGACAGCCGACATAGCGACGGCTCTTGCGTTGTTCTGCTCAGGAGCGATTCTGTTGAAAAAGTCCGATCTGCGCGCATGCCTATTTTCTAAGGGCTACCGGTGCGGTCGACGCCGTTAGACACGGGGCGCCACGTCAATCTGCGCTGAATCGCTCTTCGATCTTCCTAGCTTTGCCGTGAAGGCTGTTCTTGCCGGAATTCGCCCTGAGCTGATCTCAGCGACATTTTGCGCTGGTACTATTTTCGACTTTTTCAACAGTATCGATCATCAGCCGACTTCGGTAAACGTCCGCATTGTTTTGGCGCTGCAAAATCTCGGGGCCTAAGGTCCTGTGGGCTATTCGATCGGGTATTCGGTATTGGCGGTACGGCAGCCGTCATGGCTATGATTTGGCTGGTCCTCACTTAAGCGCGATACGACTCCTAAAATACCGTGCCCGTTGGGGAGCGCGGCTTGCGCTGCCCCAAACCGGCGGCGAGCAAAGCACCGCCGACATGGCAGATGGCAATCCCGACAAGGGTGACTGAAAAGGCTCGCGTCACGGTTGCCGGAACGGCATGCGCGCCAATGACGGAATAGAACAGGCCGCCGAGCACCGCGATGCCGACCGCGGCACTGACCTGCAACGTAGAATTGACAATGCCGCCGACAAGACCTGCGTGGCGCGGCTCCACGCGCTCGACAATCGCCCGCATCATCGTCGGCATGGACATGCCCATGCCGAGCCCGACGACCGCCACCGCTGGACCCAGCAACGTCCACGGCGGAGCGACGCCAGCGGCGAAATGGGAAGCAATCAACGCGATCGCGATAGCGCCGGTCGCCGAAAGAGAAAAGCCGAGCGACGTCGCTGCCCTTCCTAACCAGCGGCCGAACAGTGGACTGAAGGTCGACCCGGTCACGAAGCCGATGGAAAACGGAATGACTCCGAGCCCGGCCTGCAGGGCGGTAAAGCCAATCGCAGCCTGGAGATAGATCGAATAGATCAGGAAGAACGTGGAAATGGCGTAGAGCGTCATGATGGCGCCCAAGCCGCGCATCAGGCCAGGCTGTTGAAAGATTTCAAGAGCGATGAGCGGATCGCCACCGGCCCCAGCCAGCCGGATTTCGTAGCGTCGGAACCACTCGACGAAGATCGGCGTGGTCAGCAACATGACGATCGACCACACCGGCCAGCCGCGCTCGCGCCCTTCGACCAGCGGCAGCACGAAAGCCGTAAGTGCTGCGCAGGACAAAACGACGCCGCCCCAGTCGAGGCGCGGACGGCGTTCGCTACGCGTGTCCCGCAGCACGCGGAGCGTGGCGATGAATGCGACAACCACGATCGGCACATTGATCAGGAAGATCAACCGCCAGCTCAATCCGCCGATATCGGCGGCAACGAGGGCGCCGCCCACAAGTTGGCCCACGGCCGAGGAGAGGCCGAGGGTGATGCCATAAATGCTGAGCGCGCGTCCGCGCTCGCGCGGCGGAAACAGGGCATGCACGGACGCCAGCGCTTGCGGGGCCATGGCGGCGGCGGCCATCGCCTGCAACAGGCGCGCCATGATGAGCGAGGATGGCGACCAGGCGAGGCCGCAGAATGCGGAAGCCAAGGCGAAGCCGGCAAGGCTGATCAGGAAGATGGACTTGCGCCCATAAATATCCCCAAGCCGTCCACCGGTGATGAGAAAGACCGCATAGACCACGGAGTAACTTGAAATGATGAGCTGCGCGTCCGCCGCCGTCGCTTGCAGACCCGACGTGATCGACGGCATTGCGACAATGACGATGAAGAAGTCGAGCAGCGCCAGAAATGAACCCACTAGTAGACACGCGAGCGCCCACCACCGCTTTGGATCGAGATTTTGGACCTCGCTCTTCGCTGGTGCCGTGGGAGTTATCGACCTTTCGTGCTTCATTTTTCTTATCTTTGCTTTCGTTCGACCCATGTCCGGTGGGGCGACGGCGAGCCCGCCGCGGAAACCCGTCGCGCGGCAGACTGCAGCCGTGCCGGCATGCGTGGACATGATCTGCTCGGGGAAGATCAGACGAATGAATTGCCTCGCGCCCGCGTATGAACTTTGCGAGCAATTGACGCGGAGCGCGCCTCGATGCCGACGGCGGCCTTGTCGATAGCGAGCTGGCACGGAACGCCGCGGTGTTTCTTGTCCGCGAGTGGGTGCTCTATCGCGCTCTTAGAGTGAAGAGCCAAAGCGCCTTGCCTGCTAATCCTTCCGTCGGACTAGCTGTTGGCCATAAAGGCACGTCTCCAGTTCAACGTAGCTTGGCAGGATAGAAGCGTCGCCAGTTGTTAACCCCATGCATATTTTCTTTTGGGACGGTGCATATTGCCCCCACTGCGTTTGAAGCTGATCTTTTGCCTGTTGCTCGGCGTCAGCACATTTTTTTATCGTTGCGTTCAAACCTGCATTTGGATCGACTGCGGAGGCAGTCTCGACTTTGCATCCCAATTCAATGTTGAAGTCTGGAACATGATCCGCAACCGTGACGATCAGTTGCGAAGCCAGTACTAGGGCTGACAGTGAAATTATCATCTTCTTTCTCCTCATGTTTGATAGTTGGGTTCGTGCAGTCTTGTCGCATGAGATCGCGACATCGACTTACAATGATCCGGCTCCGGGACAGACGAGCTCAAGGCTGGCGGCGTTGGCTACCGACATCATCCGCTTATGGAGGTTGAAAAGGAGCCACAGCATTCGTGAGTTCATAAGTGTAACTAGCGACCCCGAGAATAACATCAGGCACAACGCCAGGACGATTAGCGTGACCAGCGTGATCAACCACAAATGATGATACTCTCGCTCCAAGACGGGTGTGCCTGGTGTCTGGAAGATCTGAGCTTTGTCGGAGCAGCCAAACAGCAACGCTACAGATGCTGAAGCCAATAGCCAGAATGATCTGAGACCAAACGCGACTCGCGCCGTCCGGTTCCGTTCGGGCCCCGCAATCGGCTCGTCAGATTTCAAAAGACTTGAACCACGATCTTTGGCAAAAGGCATGCGAGCACCCACTCTGCGAGGCAGAAAGTTGTGCGCGTAAGGACTCATTCAAACCTCATCCGCGCATCGAACTGTCTAATTGCGTTTGCACGGATTGAAGTAGCATTCCGCCTGCCGCAGATAAAGCTCGCTACGATGACAGTGTATGGACCGAGGACCTGCGGGCGATAAAGAATCTGCATTCAGCGTGGGCCAACGCAGTCGAGCGGTCTCGATAGATCAGAACCGCCGTCGGGTACTTCAGTAGCCGGGAGGAAGTACTGAGCGGCTCGTGTTAGCGACGACACAGTTGCTTCGACCGGGTTGAGTCAGACTGACTTGTTCAATTGATGATTCAATGCGGCGGCGACGAGATTCAACGCTCTGATGAGATCGGATCGACTGGTGGCGGCGCCGAGCGAGATGCGAACAGCGTGCGGCGGAACTCTATCGACGGCGAATGGTTCGGAGGTGCAGACCGCAAGACCTTGACCCTGAACATGCGACGCGAATTCGGTGCTCGTCCAATCACCGAGCAACGGGATCCAGATGTGATGACCGTTGGGACGTGCGTAATAGGGGTGTCGCGCGAGCGCGCTGGCGGCCAGCTTCTGTCTTGCTGCCGCTTCGGCGCGGACGGCATCAATGATCGCATTGGCGCTGCCGTCCTGCAGCCACCGCGTGACGAGCGCGACTGTGAGGGGCATCGGCATCTGAACGCTCGCTCGCAGCGCAGCCGCCAGAAGCTCTTTGGACGCGTGGTCGGGGGTCAGAACAAATGATACACGGAAGCCRGGAGYGATACACTTTGAAAGGCTCGCCATGAAGTATGTCCGCTCCGGAATCAGTGACGCAAGCGGCACCGCCTCCGGCTCGAGTGCGCCGTRGGCATCGTCTTCCAGCAGCAGTACGTCGTTTCTCCGCAATACCTCGGCCACCTCCTGGCGCCGCGGAAGCGGCATTGTCGCGGTCGTCGGGTTGTGGATCGTCGGAACCAAATACACCGCCTTGGGGGCATGTCGCCGACATGCCTCTTCGAGCGCGGCCGGAACGACGCCGTCCTCATCCATCGGGACCCCGACCAGGCGAACGCCCGCATATCCGGCCGCGGCCCTTATCCCGGGATAGGTCAGCGCTTCGGTGAGAACCACATCACCTGGCGACATCAGCGTTTCAAGCAGATTGAAAATTGCGTTCTGAGTTCCGGGGCAGATCACGAGGCGATCACCACGCGCGTCCGCAATGCGCGAACGGAGCCACTCCGCAGCAATGTTGCACTCTGCCTGGCATGTTCTAGGGTCCCGGTAAGTGAGAAGCGCGGAGAACCCAACCTCGCGCTGGATCGCTGCGAGTCCGCGCGTGAGCCGCCCTTCCAGGTCGCTGTCCAGCGGTTGAGGCGGAAGAATCATCGAAAGGTCGACGTCCGGCGCCTGGTACGAGCTGCGCCTCGGGAACGATAGACACTCGACGACGAACGTGCCTTGCCCGGCGCGGGTCTGCGTCAGCCCGCGGTGCCGAGCTTCCGTGTAGGCGCGCGTCACCGTGGTGAGATCGATGCCGAGCGTCTTCGCCAGCTCCCGATGCGTGGGGAGCTGTTGTCCGCGCACTAGCCTTCCGCTCTCGATGTCCGCGGCCAAGGCTGCCACAATGCGCAAATAAACCGGGCCTTCGCGATCGGTTAGTGTAGGAGTCCAGCTCATACAACTGCCCCTCGTGTTAGGACCAAGACTGAATTCCGAGGCCACCAACGTGATGGGGCTACGTGTAGCTGATCGATATCCTTCGGTAGTATTTTTACCTCCACGTTGAGGGAGCCCTCCTCATGAACTTGGTAGATGTGGTCCATCTCCTCAAGACTTCTTTTGAGGAAATTGCACGAACACGACTTCGTTGCTGCCATCTCGATACGGGCTCGAACGGGCATCGCAGTGGTCGTTCACCGTTGTCCGACTGATCGATACAGCGGGCTGGTCGCTTTAATACGTCTGCGAAAGATACTCGACGATCTTGTCGACGTCCGCTTCGTCGATCGGTGCGCCGTACACCTTGATCATCTTCATGACCTCGGCGTGCCAGAAATCCTTCTTGAATTTGGGGCCCTGTGGCTGAGTCTTGATGTAGTCGGCTGAATGACATGCGGTGCAGTTGTTCTGGACGACTTCCAGGTTTGGCCCTGGCTTGAAAGCAGCTGTCTCCTCGGGAAGGTTGTAGGAGACAGGCTTGGCCTTCGCCAACATCGGACCGTAAGCAATTCCTGCCAAGGCCATCCCACCCAGGAGGCCAGTCATAACCACGAGCTTCATGACCACTCTCCTCAAGCTGCCACAATACGATAGGTTTCGACGACGTTGCGCAGGTAGCCAGCGGGATTCCACAATGGCTGCAAGGGCTGCGTTTGTCCGTCATTGCTGGTCGCGCGGACCTTCAACTCATGCGCGCCGGCCGGCAATTTGACCATCAACGTCCATTCGCGGAATGAGTACCGGCCGAGATTCTCGCCGAGGCGTGACGGCGTCCAGATCTGTCCGCCATCGGTCGAGACCGCGACCTCTTTGATGCCGCTTCCGCCATCGAATGCAATGCCTCTTAACGGCGTCTCAGCACCAGCCTTCACCTTGGCGCCGTCAACGAGACTGGTCAGAAAGGAGCGCACGGTGAATTTATTGATTGGAATGGTCGCCTTTGGCGCCGTTCCCGGCTCGACGCAGTTGCAGTCATTGTCCGGAATTCGATAGGCACTCTTCATCCAGAAATTATTGAACACCGTGTCGATGACAGTGATTTCGTTGAGATGCTTGACCCAGTAGGTGCCATAGTAACCGGGCACGATCAGGCGCAGCGGATATCCGTTAAGGACCGGAAGGTCCTCTCCGTTCATGGCATAGGCCAGTATCACATCGCCGTCTCTCGCATGATCGACGTCGAGTGCCTTGGCAAAATCCGGCGTCCTGTCGCTGACCGGACCATCGAGCGCACCGAATACGACTTGCTTAGCACCAGCCAGCATGCCGGCTTGGTCGAGGACTGCCTTTAGAGAAACGCCCTTCCAGCGTGCATTGCCCATGGCGCCGTTGGCGAGTTGACCACCACCGACGCGCGGATCAAAAAATCCACGGCTATTGCCGGAGCATTGATTGACTGCCACGAGCTCAATGGCCGGCATCTTTTTGATCTCGGCCAGCGACAACTTCAGCGGCTTGTCCACCTTCCCTTTGATCTCGACGGAGAAAGTATCCGGATCGATCTCCAGCGGAATATCGGCGAGATGGTAGCGCACGAAGAACGCATCGTTCGGTGTGATCACACCTTCATTGAACACGGAGAACGGCGTCTCTAACTGCGGCGGCCGGCTGGTCAGGCCGATCAGCGGACGCTTCTGAGGGTATTTGATCAGCGGCCGCTCGCCATTGCCAAACGGCAACGTCACAGTCTCAGCCAAAGCCAACTTTGATGAAAAAGATATAGCGGCACCGGACGCCGCAAGCATCATTCCGGAGTGCATGAGGGTGCGTCTGTCGATCATGGTGGTCCTCTCGTTGCCTTCGTCAAAATGAAGTTCAGCTGTCGCTGATCTCAACCGGGTCGGGAATGATGTGGCTTTCGACCGGCATCACCTTGCGGATCGTCTCGTGGTGCCAGCGGCGAAATATCGGCCGAACTCATGCCGGTCGGCCACCGCGCAACGTCGGCGCTATGCTTTTCGAAAGCGTTGGCGACMGACTGGCACGTGTGGACAGATCGCCTTCGAACGTAGATTGCACGACGTTCACGATGGGTCTTCCTGCGAACGTGCCGGAAGTCCTTCGTACACAAGCTTTGTGAAGAATTCCGGACCGATTACGAATCTTCCCCACTTCGCGTCGAAGGCGGCGGTCGGCTTCGCCGCTATGACTTCTTCGAGGGATTTTCCCTGTGACTTCAGTGCAGCGACCTTATCGCGCACCGCGACCAGCATATCGCGAAATTCAATCAATTGAGCGCGGTTGCCGACCTGCCCATGACCCGGAACCAGGATTGTTTTATCCGTGGTGTGGTCGATAATCTTATTGGCAAATGCGATGGCCGAATTGACGCTGCCGCCGTCTTCGTTGTCGATGAACGGATAGTTTCCGTTCCAGAACGCGTCGCCGAGGRCCATCACATCGGCCTTTTCGAAATACACCACCACATCGCCATCGGTATGGCCGGCGCCGAAATGCTCCACCTTTATAGTGTCACCTGCGAAGGTGAACTCTTTCTCATTTTCCACGAGGATCGTCGGGCGCGCGCCGGCTGGAACGGGATCGAACGTCCAATTCCAATCATCGACGTGAGCGGTCTCGGCAAGATGCTTCAGCGTATTTATCTGCGCAATGATCGAGGCGCCGGCTGCATGCATCCACTCGTTTCCGTCGGTATGATCCCAGTGCCAATGAGTGTTTACGACGTATTTCAACGGTGACGGGCTGAGGTTATTGAGAGCCTCCTGCAACTTTTCTTTTGAAGGCTTGATGCCCGAATCGACGAGGAACTTACCCTCGCTTCCGGAGAGAACCACGATATTCGCGCCGGATCCCATAAGGACATTGATGTTGCCGCGAAAAGGCACAGTGACGATGTCGCCCTTGGCTCGCTCAAGATAATGCGCGCCGGCCCCAGTATGGAAATAGTCTCCCTTTATCGGCGCGGTGGCGGTTACGGGGGCCGCATATCCAAAAGCAAGAGCCGAAATGAATACGGCGATCGATGGAATCGTAAGCCGGCTGATTGCCATGACTGGATCTCCTTTCCCAACGCAATCGGCGCAACGAGTTGGCCATATGCGTCAGAGATGTTTTGCATGCGTTGCGCTTGCCTGGATTGAAAATAGCGTTCGCTGTCCGGAAATAAACCTGGCGCCGATGACAGTGTATGGACCGAGGACCTACAGGCGCGAGCACCTCGGCACATTAGATATCCACGACCATGGACGCGTTCAGCTACTAAGATGCTGTCTGCGCTATCAAACGACAGTTTGTCGAATTGCATTTAGCGACCGCGTGGCTGCTGCGTGGCAGGGCTTGTTCACTCGCTCGTTGATGCAGTGTGCTCTAGACCTGCTGTGGCGCGATTCAACGGACCTTTAGTGTCCGACCGATCGGCTAGCGTCCAGAAGACGGCTTGGGCTTCAAAGCTTTTTTTTCATTCGTCAAGAGCTGATCGTACAATCGATCGATTTCGCGCGCTTCGTCGGGTGTGACATCCTCCCGACCTAAAGCTCTGAGCTCTTGCGCCGTCGGCTGGTTATTATGACCATTCCGAATGGGCCAGGGCTCTTTGCCAGTCCGCGCGGTCTGACCGGCGGCCTCCAATCGGGTCGCCAACAGTATCGTGAAAGCCGCTGCGATCCACTTGCAAGACATGACTTATCCTCGATGGCTATCGATAGGGTTCTCGTCAAACGCAACACTTTGGTCGGCCTGTCATCTCTGATTGACATGCGTTCAGTCTAAAGCTGCGACTTCATGCGGACCGGGAATCATCTCTCTATCATCTGTGCTCTCGCGTTTGGCTCGATACGAAATCCGAAAACCTAGAATTCGGATACATTATCGGGCGGGAGTGGGCTGCGATGGGACCCGTTACCCACTCCAAGGCGACTGCAATATAAGTTTGCAGAAATCCACTCTCTGGAAGTGGGGGTCGCGGTAAGCGAGCACGTCGTCATTGACGGTCCCGAATGTACTGTTCGGCCTGTGCTTCATCCCGTTATAGAACGCTTCGATGATGTCGTTCTTAAACGAGTCGCCACGTGGATAAGCTGCCAGAACTGCGTTACGTTGGGCTTCGGTAAACTGCTCGTATGCGAGGCCCATAACGTCCATTTCTACTCCGGAAGTCAAAAGGGCCACCTCGGCTTGCTTATGCTCGGGAATTCCCGGCGTGGTATGCAGCGAGACCGCGTCCCACACTGCTTCGACGCCCCTTTCGGGGATCCCGTGCCTTCTCAGGAAGTCTCGAGCGGCATTGGCGCTGTCGACTTCGAAACGGTTGGCGGATGCCTGATATCGTTCCGTAAGACCTATGTCGTGAAACATCGCGCCGACGTAGAGAAGCTCGTGGTCAAACCTCAGGCGACGTCGTTTTCCGGTCAGAGCCCCGAAAAAATAGACGCGCGTTGAATGATTGAAGAGAAGATCCGTTTCGGTGTCGCGGATCAGCTGCCTTAATTCCTGGGCCATTTTACTGTCCGGAATTCGCACCCCATCGATGGCTACGGACGTTGGATCACTTCCATGATCGCAATCCACACTGCATACATGTTGGGTGCCATCTTTTGGGGTCTTCGCACACATCTTTTTTCCTTTCAGAGTGAAGACGCACGGAGGTCCCGCTTCAAAGCTAAGCGACCGCTGCGGTCGGAGAGCGCCTCATCTGCAACTTCTGTGCGATCCTCGTGTTGGATCGCTCGCTCCAGATCGTTCATCATTGATAGCGATGCGACGTTAACTACGGAAATGAAACGATTGCAGCCGCCAGATGAGGACTCTGCACGACCGCTGGACTGCGAAGGGCACTGGAGCGCACCAGGCAACGAAAAACATCGTGGGACGGAGGTAGTTGGTCGAGGAAGGCGAAGCGCGAGAAGTGATCAAGCCGTTGAAACAGTGGTACGCGCTCGGACGCCAATCTACGACCGTCATGACCTGCTTGCTTTTACGTGACTGCGCGCGCGAGACAGGCCCAAAAACGGCGCGAGAATGACCGCAACGAACACTCGTCGATCCATTGAGCACCCATTGTCTACGATTGTTAGGCGCCGCGCCGCTCTGCTAGACTTATAGTAACGCGGTCGGCCTTGAGACGAATGGTTGACCTCCTCATTCGTACTGTCCTGGGCGGATGCCGAGTCAGATTCGGTGTCAAGTTGCATCGCAACATTTTTGCTAACCCAGGGAGAGATCACGAAATAGGCGAGGCCTTGCCCGAGTGCACAAGCGTCAAGGCCCCGCGCGAACACGACGGCGGCTGAACCGTCGAGGTGAGCTGCGGGTCAAAGCCGGCCTCTGCCACATCGTACAACACGGGCCGCTACCGTTTAGTGGCGGTCGCCGCGCGCTCGCGCTGACTGATCGCCTTGCTACTGACTGTTGCGCAACCCCGTGACCGCAAGCTTAGCCAGCTCGAAGTCGGTCCGATCGTCGGCACCACGGCTCCGCAGCTCCGCAGCTCCGACTGACGAAGCGTAGCTCGAGACGTGCAATCGAACATCGTCCGGCCACGAACCGCATTCAGGGCAATTGATGCCCCGCAATGGCGTTCGTAGGCGTGTGGCGTGAGGATCACGCGCCCTAGATTCCGCCGAAGGAGCGCAGAGGCAAGCCGCGACCCCAGGAGTGCCTCTGCAGAACGCCAGCTTTTGGTCAAGCAGTCGCGCTGAGCTCGGGGAAGTCGTGTGGCTCGTGGGAAGAGATCGGCAATCGCCCCCCGCAAAACATTTGCGCTCTGGTCCGCCCACTAATTGCCATTATCAACGTTGAGGCCGCACGAGCAAGATAGGCGCAAACTCGGCGATCCATTGAGGTCGACGAATTTCGGCTTTGCATCAACAAACGCCCGCGCATGCGCAAGCTACCGTGTCGCCGTAACTACCCGCGGCGCTCAGCTCTTCACTTCCAGCACCACGACAATCCTCGACTTGTACCGAGGGCAGCGTGCGTACCCGCGGCCCGGCTACAGACCTTTCACAGCATCTCGATCTCGCTCTCACGCCACATGCGGGGGTCGCCTGCGACTCAACGAGCGTCCCCATCCAGAGGCTTCGTCTGGTTTACTCGCCATCAATCCCGCAAAATGCCGGCCATCCGCTCACCTCGATGCACGCAGCGTCCGCTCAATGCATTCGACAAGATCATCTATTTCAAACGGCTTACGAAGCAAGCCCGCTGCACCGGCAGAGGCTGCTCTGCCCTCCAGGTTTTCCTCTGTGTGTGCAGTAATCAGCACAACAGGAACTACTGACCCGCGAGCCTTCAGCCATTTAATCAGCTCTAGCCCACTCATTCCGGGCATATGAATGTCTGTGACGATGCAATCGCATGATACGATTGCAACTGTGCTAGTATACGCCTCCGCGGAAGTGTATCCATCAGCACCAAACCCCAGCGAGGAAAGCGACTCCACCAGCGCCATCCGGAATGGTTCATCATCATCGATGACTGCGATCTCGAGCTCTCTCGGCACTTTGCATTCAACTTCAGCTGGGAAGCGTGGAGCACGCAGTACACTCGCACGAGCCGAGGTTTGGCGAAATCATACGAGAGTGTTACCTTGTCCGCCCGGCACGGTTGAATCTTGATAGGTCTATACTGGTACCCTTATTTCAGCCGTTTGCTTAAAGTCCGATGCCCTATCTAAGCCGTTGTCACCGGACGACTTTTTCGCAAAGATCTGGGGATGCAGGCATCCTCGGCCTATACCAGCTTTGATCGCAACATCCGTGCCATTTTGATAGCAGTTGACCCGAGATAGGGTTTAAACTAGGAGCATGCTATCTGGAGAGAAGACAAAGCCCCTGGTGCATGTGGTTGATGACGACGCGTCTATGCGAAGCGCGTTAGCGGATCTCTTTGATTCAGTGGGCCTACAAACTCAGACCTATGCAACAGCGGAGGACTTTCTTTCGGCTAGGCGGGCCGACCGGCCAGGCTGTATCGTTCTGGATGTCCGCTTGCCGGACGTAAACGGTCTAGAATTCCAAGGACGTCTGAGTCAAATCGGCGTCGGCATGCCGGTGGTGATGATCACAGGCTTCGGCGACATTTCGATGTCGGTTCGTGCCATGAAGCACGGCGCCGTGGATTTTCTCCCAAAGCCGTTTCGCGACCAGGACATGCTGGACGCAGTCATTACTGCCATTGACCGGGACCGCCAACGCCGAAGTTCTGAGTACGATCTTTCTCAGCTAGAGGAGCGATACAAGGCTCTCTCACGCCGGGAGCAGGAGATCATGTGGCACGTTACCGCCGGCAAGATGAATAAACAGGTAGCTAGCGATCTCGGTATCAGCGAGATCACGGTCAAGATTCACCGTGGCGCGGTCATGCACAAAATGATGGCGCAAAGCTTTGCCGAGTTGGTCCGAATGGCCGACGCTTTGAAAGCTCGCCGTAGCAATCCTGGAGGCTAGCAAAAAGTCACTCGCCGTCTCCAGAGATGTACCGTCACAGGCAGCGCAGCCGCAAACGCTTGCGTACCAGTCGATAAGAACGCCACCGGCGAGCATCTTATCTGAATTCATTTTCCAGCAGGCAGCAGCATGCAAAAGACAGCGCCCTGAGGCCTGTTCGGAGTCGCCCATAGCCGTCCGCCGTGCGCGTCGACAATCGATCTACAGATCGATAAGCCCATCCCTAACCCGGTTGATTTCGTTGTAAAGAACGGCTCGAAGATACGTTCGGCGTCTCCCGCCGAGAGCCCCGGCCCCGAGTCGCTTACGGCTACAAGGACACCGGTAGGATCGGCAACACTCGTTCCGATCGATATCATGCGCGATCCTTCAGTAGCTGTGTTCATAGCTTCGATGGCGTTCATGATCAAGTTCAGGATCACTTGCTGCAACTGGATTCTATCTGCAAATATGTGCGGCAGATCTTCCGAGAGTACCATCTTAAGTGAAACGCTATGCTCGGACAGAACAACACGAGTTAGCCCGACGATCTCCAAAATCACCTTGTTGATGTCTAACTCCTCTGCTCGCGCAGGGGCTTTTTTCGAGAAATCACGGATACGGCTAAGAATGTCAGCGGCGCGTTTACCGTCTGCGATAACGCGGTCGATCAACGGCTTGGCTTTTTCCAAGTTCGGTGGCTGACGAGCGAGCCAGCGCGCTGCCGTTCCAGCATTTGTAAGCAGCGCAGCAAGCGGTTGGTTGACCTCGTGTGCTATGGAGGCAGAGAGCTGACCCATTGTGGCTACTCGATTCGCGTGCGCCAGCTCTTCCTGAGCGCGCTTTCGCTCTGTCAAGTCTAGGACAAAGGCTACACCCTGGTGTGGTGGCTCGCCGAACGACGCTCCTCCCACAAGTACTGGAACGCGACCCCCGCCTTTTCTCACAAAGACCTCTTCGGCAGGCTCCGAGCTTCCCGCCGACGCAATCTCGAACAACAGCCGCACGTCAGCAGCACTCCTTTCCGGAGGTGCCAAGTCGTTAAAGCTAAGCCGACTAGAAGAGATGTCATCCCGGCTATAGCCTACGATGCCCAGAAACGCGTCATTCGCCTCTGTGATACGGCTTTGGCCGTCATAAATGCATATGCCGATTATGTTGGACTCGACCAGCCGACGAACCTTCGCTTCACGCTCCTGTAAGTCGCCATAAAGGCGGGTGTTCTCGAGCGAAATCGCCGCTTGCGAACCCAGGAGCTCCAAGAGCCTCGCCCGCTCAGGCGTGAAGACGTGGGATGCGAGCGCGTTCTCCAGATAGATCACTCCCACCAGTATTCCCTGACGAAGAAGCGGAACGCAAAGTACAGATCGCACCCCTCCAACTCGGAAATATTCTTCTGAGAATAGATGTTGTTTGGACCCATCGTCGAGAAGCACAGTCTCGTGTGTTCTCATTACATACCGAACGACACTTACAGGAAGTATCCCACTTGCGTCTGAGCCATAATCCAGAACGATACAGTCACCATCACTCCGTGCCTCTGCTTCAATCCGGTAATCACCTTCGCTTGGGCGGATTAATAAGCCCCGATCTGCTCCCGCACTTTGCATGGCAATCGTCATTAAACGTTCGATCAAGCGCGGCAGAAGGATCTCACCGGACAAGGCTTGTGATGCCTTCACCACAGCGGCGACGTCGAGCTGTTGATCTGGCGTCAACATTTCTGTCTTTGCGCCGCGCAACTCACTCCTCTCCAAGTGGAGATAGAGGGACTCGAGTTGCCGTACCTTCGCCCCGGCGCCCCACCGCAAATAACCATCTCGGGCCTTTTCACGAAGGAGATCCGCCATCGCCGTGAGGCCCCGCGATTCGTAAAAGCGCGCAGCCGTCTCGCACGCTAAAGCCTCGTTGTGCACAAACCCATTGAGCTGAGCCGAACGGATCGCCTGATCGTACAGTTGCTGAGCATCAAGGTCGCGCCCGTCGAGGCGGGCCATTTCCGCGGCAATGAGCGCCGCGCGGTTCTCGAAATTTTCAGGACATTGTTGAGCCCAGATCTGAAGTTGCTTGTGATGGGCCGTCAATGCTTCCTGTACCGCCCTCCTCTCGTCGGGTTCGACGTCTTCAAAACTGACGACCGCCCCTGCTCGCGCCAATGCGGAATAAAAATGGTACTCGGCTCGCTCGACTGGAGACGGGCCATTGAGCATGCCTTGCGCTTTTCTCGCGGCTTGAAGTGCCGACGAAAATTCTTGCGCGAAGACACAAGCCTGCAATTTTCTGGTCCAATATGCGTACGAAGGATTGGTCAAATTCGGGTCTGCAGCAAGATAACTTTCATAGTCGGCCTGATCGATCTCGGTATTATCGAACAATCTTAGATCTAAAGGCCGTCCCCTCAGAGTACGAACGAAGTAGAGCTTATTGAGGATGAGGAGGAAAACAAAACTGGAACCTGTCCTACGCGCGAAATCGAGGGCCGCCAGGGCTTCTCTTTCTACCACATCAAGAGGCTCACCAGATGCAATCAAGCTCTTGATTACGTGTGAGCGGCAATGACCAGCGTAAAGGATGTCGCCGACCTTATCGCCCTCTTCGCTGCCTCGTACCACGAGCAGGCGCCCAAAACGAAAGTGGCGGATCAAGGGGCTAATAGCCCCTCCGACCCTTAGATAGATGCGGGCCTTGAGCGGGTCCATTCCGCGCTTRTCGACGAGATCGAGGCTGAGCTGCGCTAAGCGTTCCGCGGTGATATAATCGCCAAAGTCGGTTGCCAAAACCAAGGCTAGCGAAACATATCCGAGACAGGATGCATCGCTGTTGCCGTGCAAGAGGCTCAGGTTCACCATGCGCGCGATCAGCAGGCAGTTCAGATTGTAGTCTGTGTTGTTGCCGGACGGCATGAGCTTGGAGAGGACGTTCATCGTCGCAAGCGTGCCGGCGTCCTCCATCAACGGAAGATCAAGCAAATCCTCGATAGAGTATCTTCTGAGTTGATCCCTAAGCCCTTCGTACTCTTCCCTCACCTCCTCGCTCGTTGGATGAGGCGACCATTCAATGCCCACCTTTCGAAGATACTCCAGTCCCACCTCGACGGAGCGCTCCGAGCGAGCGAGCATCACATAAAGATCGACGCGGAGGGAAGCGACAGCGCCTAGGTGGACGACATTCTTCACGCGGTTCGCAAGCAGGAGTAATCGCTCTTCAGCCGGCTCCAAATCGTTCGTCAGAAATTCCGACTCGGCGAGGTTGTATTCCAGCTCGAAAGCTAGGGTGTATAGCCGCGACCAGCAATCGCTTCCTAAGAGCGACCGGCCGACAGCAAGATAAGTCTGTGCAGATGAGTAGGCGGCTGCGTTCTTAGCACGTTTGCCAGCAAGTAGATTGAGCTGTGCAACTTGCTCCATTTCTCCTTGAGAGGTGATCAATGCCGCACTTCGATTGAAATGCCCGACGATGTCGAAGATCGCCTCTTCGAGTTTTTGCGCCGGCGTATGCGCGAAGAGCAGTCTGCCTATGCGTAGGTGGCGCTCGGCGCGCGCTTCCTCGGGGACGAGCAAATAGGCCGCTTCCTGGATACGATCGTGTTGAAATGCATATGCATCGTCTAAGCGAAGAATGAGCTCGGCTCGCACCGCCTCCCAGAGACATACATGAAGATCTTCCTGCGATATCTCGCAGACCATTTCGAGTAGCCCAAACATCGCACTGGAACCGACACAGGCGAGCTGGCAGAGCGCTTCCTGAGTTCTTGCCGGTAATCGACCGAGTTGTTTTGCCATGAGATCGACGACGTTATCGGTGTAACCCTTGCCGTGAATGCAATTGAGATCCCAGCACCATCGCGCATTCGCGGCGTCGAACGTGAGTAAAGCGTCATTCGCGAGTGAAGAAAGAAAGTGAATTGAGAAAAATGGATTTCCGCCAGTCTTTACGTGAACCAATCTCACGAGCGGTTCGGCGACATTAGCCTCGCAGCGTAAGGAGTCTGAGATCAGCTCCGAAAGGTCTGCGAAAGTCAGCGGCGCTAATGAAACTTCTTGTATTGTTGCGCCGCCTCGACGGATCGCGTCGATCTTTTCGAAGAGGGGATGCGTAGCCGTGACTTCATTGTCTCGATAAGCACCAATCAGCAACAGATGCCGCACATCCGATTGCGCGGTAAGGCTTTCGATTAGATCCAGCGTTGCGACATCGAGCCATTGCAGATCGTCAAGGAAAAGCGCCAGCGGGTGCTCAGGACGCGCGAACACAGAAATAAATCGTCGTAACACTGTCTGAAAACGGCGCTGCGCATCCTGAGGAGATAGATCAGCGACTGGCGGTTGCTTGCCAATGAGGAGTTCCAGCTCGGGGATGAGATTCACAATCAGCCCGCCATTTTCGCCAAGCGCGCTGCGCAACTCATGTTGCCAGCGTTGGAGCTCCGCTTCGCCTTCGCCTAGAATCTGGCGGACGAGAGTTCGAAAGGCCTGCGCTACGGTGGCATACGGAATGTGACGTTCATACTGACCGAACTTGCCAGAGGCAAACAGCCCTCGCGGCGGCACCAGGACCTTGTGAAGCTCATTAACTACAGATGACTTGCCGATGCCTGAATATCCGGATACGAGAACTAATTCGGGCACACCAGTGGTTACGACTCGGTCAAACGTGCTAAGCAAACAGTCTATTTCGTGCGCACGACCGTAGAGCTTTTCAGGGATCTGAAGCCGGCCTATCAGATCGTGCTCCGCGAGCTGAAATTCGTCAATTCGGTGCCGTTTCTCGAATTCGGCCTGACATCGCCGAAGATCGTGTTCGACTCCCGCAGCCGTCTGATATCTCTCCTCCGCAGTCTTGGCGAGGAGCTTCATCACAAGTTGAGAGACCGGCGAGGGAGTATTATCCGACCGCTGGTTCGGTGGTATTGGCGTTCGAGCAATGTGGCAATGAACCCATTCGATGGGATCGCACGCGCTGAAGGGGAGCGCGCCCGTGAGCATCTGATAGAGCGTGACGCCCAAGGAGTACAGGTCGCTCCTGGAATCGATCGAGCGGTTCATTCTCCCGGTTTGTTCCGGGGCCATATAGGCGAGAGTGCCGGCGATCGATTCCGGGGGAGATGGCGCCTGGCGTTCTCGGAAGAGGCGTGACGCGATGCCGAAGCCGGTGAGCCGGACCTCACCCGTAGCCGAGTTGATCAGAATGTGACTGGGCTTGATATCTTTATGGACCAGGCCTTGCTCATGGACCTTTTGTAGGGCCGCCGCAAGGCCACGGGCAATTCGTAGGAAGATCTCTATGCCGATCGGAGCGTCGAGTAGCGAGCTGAGCAACTTGCCGCCCGAATCTTCAAACAGGAGAATGCTCTGACCGCAGTCCGTCAGGAGTTCACTCGGCTGCACCGCCCAGTCGCCTTTGAGTTCATCTCTCAACGAATACTCATGCGCCAGACGATTAAGAGTGCTCGCTTCTGCTCGTTTCGCAGCCGGAAGGGCAACCAGTACTTGCTGGCGCTGCCCTCCTGCGGCTAACCGTGAACCTCGGCCGAATATGAGCCCGCCGTCTTCGGACAAAATCTCAAGGACGTCTATTCCGCTCGCGTTCACCATTGGAAATGGTCCCACTCGCAAACCGTTGTTGGTCAGGAGGCGCGGACACCGCCTCGCCAAAAAGGGTAAGAGCCACAAAAGGGCGAAGCAGAGTTTGTGTCCGGTCAGAGTAGCATTTTCACGCAATCTCGTGGAAGCTTTCCTACGTCGAGCGCAAAACGGCAATTGGCCCCACGCTTCGCCGATAAACTGCGCTTTCAATAGGATAGTCCAATAAGATTGGCTTAGACAGTTCGAGTTGCCAAGTTGCGGGCCCGACGACGCAGACGAAGGTACAGCTTGTTCTTCGGCCCRTAATGAGCGAGCACTGGCTTGCTTTGCCGCAGTGCCAAAAAGCCCTCCCATCATACGTTGGTATAAACGGGACTAAGCCAAAGGGAGGTGGCCGGGTGCGCGAGGATCTGTAAAATACGGCTCTTGAACAGAAGCCCCGAGAAGGAACACTTAGTCCTCGGGACCAGAAGACAGTATTACGCGTTGCTCCAAGTGTTGTCGCGCCACTTTTCCAAATGGCAAGGGGATGGTTGACATGATGCAGCTCCGCTTCATTCTGCTGGTATCCGTCGCGTTGACACTTGCGTTCACCGCAGGTCCGAGTGCTGCTCAGAAACATTATGACCCCGGCGCATCAGATACCGAGATCAAGGTCGGGAATATCATGCCGTATAGCGGGCCCTTGTCGGCTTACGCGCAAATAGGTCGAACACAAGCGGCCTTCTTCAGGATGGTGAACGATCACGGCGGCATCAACGGGCGCAAGATCAGTTTCATCAGTTATGACGATGCCTTTAGTCCGCCAAAAACCGTGGAGCAAGCGCGGAAGCTCGTCGAAGGCGACGAGGTACTTTTCATTTTCGAGAGCTTAGGCACCCCTACAAACGCGGCTATCCAAAAGTACATGAACGAGAAGCACGTCCCTCATTTGTTTGTAGCAACCGGAGCGAGCAGGTTTGGCGACTACAAGACCTTTCCTTGGACTATGGGTTGGCAGCCGACCTATCAAACCGAAGGCCGCATTTATGCAAGATACATCCTGGAAAATCACCCAGAGGGCAAGATCGCCATTCTTTATCAAAATGACGATTCTGGCCGCGACTACTTGAAAGGTTTGAAGGACGGGCTCGGCGAAGCCGCAGCAAAGCGAATGATCGTTGCCGAAATCTCGTACGATTTGACCGAGCCGACGGTGGACTCGAAGGTGGTGGCGCTGAAATCATCGGGCGCCGACATTTTCTTCGACGAGGCGTCGCCCAAGTTCGCTGCACAAGCGATCAAGAAGGCGGCAGAAATCGGTTGGAGGCCGACCTTGATCCTGGCCAACATCTCGAATTCGGTAGGTGCAGTCCTCAAGCCGGCGGGACTCGAGAACTCTAAGGGTATCATTTCTGCAAACTACCTCAAGGACCCAACCGATCCAAACTGGAAGGATGACACGGCCATCACGGAATGGACGGCTTTCATGGATCAGTACTTTCCGGATGGCGACAAGAGCTCCATCTTTAACGTGTATGGGTACGCGACCGCGCAGACGCTTGTACGGGTTCTCAAGCAGTGCGGTGACGATTTGACGCGTGCTAACATCATGAAGCAAGCGGCCAGTTTGAAGGATATTGAGCTCGGCGCGCTCCTTCCGGGCATCAAGATCAACACCAGCGAGATCGATTTTAACCCGATTGAACAGATGCAGCTCTCGCGCTTCAACGGTGAGTACAATGAACTGTTCGGCAAACCGCTCTCTGGTGAAATCGGCACGCAGTAACGGACCCTATTTTGGTGTGAGTTGCTGCTACCTATCCGACCGTGCTCTCCGGGAAGCAATCGGCCTACGCTTGCACCTGCCGGCGACAATCTGCTGAGCCTGGTGTCCCCCGACCAACGCGAGGGAGGTCCAGACCTGCTTTTCGGATGAAGCATTTCCACTACTTCGTGTGCCAAGTTGACCACAGCACGTTGGCAGGGCAGGAATTTCGTCATCAGGAACAAAGAGCTTTAGGAAGATTCTCGGTCCTTCTCTCTGGATCTGGCCTGAGCCCCAAAGATCATCCAGCGATGGGAAGAATCCTTTGGTCATTTGAGCCTGTGTCGCTCGGTGATGCAACGGGATGGGGCGCGGAGCCCTCGACACGGCGCAGCGTCCCGTCCCGTTGCATGTCGGGCGCTGTTAGCCTGGCGTAAGTTGATGGCGGCAGGTTGCCGATCCCGCTGTGCGGACGCACGGTGTTGTAATCGTCCTGCCATTCGGCAAGCAGCTCCCGAGCATGATCGATTGACGAGAACAGCGTCTCGTTCAACAGCTCGTCGCGCAGTCGTCCATGGAAGCTTTCCACGAAGGCATTTTGCTGCGGCTTGCCTGGCGCGATGTAATGCCACTCGATCCGGGTGAGCTGCGACCAACGCAGGATGGCCATGCTGGTGAGCTCGGTCCCATTGTCGCTGACGATCATCGTTGGGCGGCCTCGTCGGGCGATCGCGGCATCGAGCTCACGACCCACCCGGATCCCCGACAACGACGTGTCGGCCACCAATGCGATGCATTCCCGGGTGAAGTCATCAACGACAGCCAGGATACGAAAGCGTCGGCTGTCGGTCAGCGTGTCGCTGACGAAATCCAGTGACCAGCGCTGGTTCGGTCCCTGCGGCAACTCCACTGGAACCCGTGTTCCGAGAGCTCTCTTACGTCCACCTCGACGGCGAACCTGCAGCCGCTCCTCGGCATACAGCCGCCTCAGCTTCTTGTGGTTGATAAGCACGCCTTCACTGCGGAGCATGAGAAGCAGACGGCGATAGCCAAAGCGCCGGCGTACCGACGCCAAATCGCGCAGGCGGACGCGAATGGTCGTATCGTCAGATCGAAGACTGAGATAGCGAACCGTGGACCGATCAGCCCCAATCACTTCACACGCCCGCCGCTGACTGACCTGAAAACTTGAACAAAGGTAAGCCACAGCCTGCCGTCTGGCGACGGGCGTCACCATTTTTTTGAATTGAGGTCCTTTAGCATGGCGTTATCGAGCATCGCCTCGGCCAACAGCTTCTTCAGCTTCGCACTCTCGTCGGCAAGGACCTTCAGGCGCCGAGCTTCTGATACGTCCAGGCCACCATACTTGGCCTTCCATTTGTAGAACCTCGCGCTGCTGATCCCGTGCTTGCGGCAAACATCTCCCGTCTTCGACCCCGCTTCCTGCTCCCGCAGGATCGCAATGATCCGCTCTTCCGTGAACCTCGACTGCTTCATCTCCGTCTCCCTCAAGGTGACGGACTCTACCCAATTTTGGAGGAAGTTCAGGGGCTCAGGTCAGATCTGTAATCTTCCGATTGCGTCATTTTATCGCGACGTACCGCACGTCCATCCTCCGTCGGTGCCTTTGCTAAGGCAGCCCGTGAAGGCTCCTAACGTAGCACGCCCGTTCACGTTGCGCTGACGACGTGCTCTGCCGGTGGCCAGCAATCGCGCCTCCTCCCTTCTGGGCATTCTGGTGCCCTCGCAATGTGAGACGCCGATGCGCCCATCGATCGTGCGCCTGCACGTCATGCCTTAACGCTTCACTGTCCACCGAAGGATCTCGAAGATTCGATTCCAAGACATTGGAGAGAGTTTGGGTGACGACCTTTGCTCCGAGAGGCACCCAACAGGACCAACGCATTCCATCTGAAGTGACCCATACCATTGTATAGGCTTTATCATCTTTCCCCAGCTCTCGGTCCCACCAACGTGCGATTGCGGCCCCGGACCTGATCGTTGTTTGATTGGTTGCGCCGACAGGCATCATCTGAGGGCCATCGAACACTGGGAAATGCCATGCAAATCAATGAACTCCTACATGCTAGCATGCCGCCCCGACAAGATGTGTTAGGGCAAATTCTGGATATGCCGAGAACCCAAGAAGCAGAAGTTGTAACGTTTGGACCCTATTGTTTGATACCCGGCAGACGTCTTCTGCTCGAGGGCCAGGATCACGTTGAGCTTGGAGGACGGGCTTTCGACATACTAGTGCTCCTGGTGAAGAGATCGGGAGAAGTTGTGGCTCTTCGAGAGATTTTGGAGCACGTTTGGCAGGACTTAATGGTTAGTGAGTCAAACATCCGAGTTCAGGTATGCGAGCTTAGACGTGCATTAGCTCCGAAGTGTCAGCGCTCCATCGTGACTGTACCCATGAGAGGCTATGTGTTTGTTGCGCCGGTGCAGCGTCTCACCTCCCGTCAACTCAACGGGTATCCTGTGCCAACCTAAGTTCGGAAGCACTCGGGTAGGACTTTTCTGATTGTTGCGAGTCTTCTCGCGCAAATCGCACGTGCGAACGACTCCTAAATCGTCAGCCCGACGGCGCAAGGTTCGTTCATAGAATCGATCATGGCGCCCGTTGCTGCGATGAGCTTCTTGCTTGGCAGACGGTCAAGGACATTGGGGCTAATCTAAGAGGTGGCTGGCGCCGCCGAGATGCGAGACCCAGTATCCGATTCGGACCACCTGCACGCCTTACGCCTGCCTCGCTCAATTCGGCAGTAGAAAAGGCGTACTTGACAACAGCCCCGAGCCGTCAGGCCTCCCCTACTTGGCCGTGATCCCCTCCTCGGCCTACTACTGGGATCGAAATCTATGCTCACATTGGCTTGGGAAGGGGCCTCGCCGCTCGCGCTCGCGCGTGGCGGGGCGCTCGGACGGGTCGCGCCTGAGCTTGGATTACAGCCGAGCTGGTGCCTGAAAAACGGCCCCGGCGCTATGAACTGGGAATGTGCGTCAGATACTGGTAGATCGCTTCAGCTCGTCATCATCCATTTTCCCGACCGAACGCCACGGCATTTGTTCGCTGATTTGATGGCCGTTGGGGCCGATGCCGGTGCGCATGGCTGCAGTGAAGCCGGCGAGCGTCCAATCCTTGACCAGATTCAGGTCGGGTCCAAGCGGCGCCAGCTGCCCGGGTACGCCGCCGGTCAACTTCTCGCCGTGGCACTCGCGGCAATCTTGGTACGACAGGATGTACTCCGATTCGTAAGTCGGCCCCTTCAACGGCCCCGAGACATGGCCTGTGATGATCGGCTTGGCGGGCGGCAACATGCCTGCACCGAGCATGACCAGGCCGAGGATATTCATTCGATCGGGCGGATCCGGCGTCGGATTTCCTACCGCAGCCACACTGCGAATATAAGCGATCAAGCCTTGATATCATCGTCGCTCAACCGCCCGGCCCTGATGGAGGACATCATGGTCAGCCATCGGCCGTCCGCGTCGATGCCGTTACGAATGGCGCGGAATATCTCGCCATCGGACCAATGTCTCAATGACCCGGTCGGAGTTAGGTTTGCAGCCACGAACGATCCAATTGGATACTGGAGTTCAACGGCCAGATCGTAGCCGCCGGTGAGCGTGCCGGTCTGTGAATGGCACGCACCACAGAGACCGTCGGCGATGCCCTTGCCACGTGCAAGCAGCTCGGGCGTCGCCGTAACCTTGACGTTCGGGATCGAGGCCGAGCGGCGATGCTGCTCGATCATCCCGAGCGACATCAGCATGCTGACAGACAATGCCACAGCGGACAGCCCCCCTAGCAGACCTGCACCGCCCCATTTGATGGCACGCGTTTCAGCCAAGTGCGGAGGCCAGACCATGCCAATATTGCGCCCACGGCAATCAATGCGAGCACTTCAACTATATTATGCATGGTACTCCCGGATAGGTGATGCGTAGGAGAGATCGGAGCAGGATGGGATTTGCTGGTGGTTTACGCTGATGGCGGCGCTAGCGGCTGGGCCGCAGGTGCACGGTCGCGTCCGCACGGTTAGACTTCCTACAATTCAACGCTGGACAATTCTGAGCCAGGATCACTACGGGACAATTGCGAAGCGCGAATTCGGGTTACAGCGGTAATGGTCGGAGTCCGCCACCGTCCAAAGAAGAGCGAGGCGGCTGCCGATCGCTTCAATCGAAGCAAGCCGCCGCTTCGCAACGTTATTGCTGAACGGCCGATCAATCCGACCAAGCCTCGTCTACAGCACGGTCCCAGACGCAAGCGCCCGGACGCTTCAAGATTCGACCGCAGCCGGGCGAGCGTATCGGCAAATGAATAGCTACTCTCTAACCTCTCGGGCGTCTCTTTCGACGTGCTCTGCCACCCCGAGGTGCTCGACGGAGCAAACAATAATATGCCGGTCGAAATCGCTTCCATTTGGGGCGGTCGCGATCGGCTCATCCAGCGCTACGTGCAGCCGCAAGGAAGTGAAAGAACCGCAATGGTGAATGAGCATGCTGCAGCTCTCCGCCATGTGCTTGCCGACGTTCCCAAATCTGCCCGGAGAGCGCAACCTACACCTCCTCAGGAGGCTTTAACGGCCCGTCGATCCACTTCCAAGTATCAGGATCGTGCAAGGGATCGGGTTCAATTCTTGAGCTGTATCCATGCTTCATGGTCCCACCGATTCGACGCCTTGCCGGCTTGATCTGGAGGCCCAGGCGCCTGGAATCGACAACCAATGCCATGAAAGTAGAGGTGACCTCACTGATGATGCTGACTTGCCTCCACCAGGGTCGGCCTGCCGCGCGCTCCTGAGGACGGCCGGTCCCGTTGTTAGGATGGCGACAGGGGGGCAATGGGCCCGCCGGCGGCTCGGTAATCGCCGCGAGAAGAAGCAAGCCAACCGCGGCGGCGGCAAACGCGAGCCAATAACTATCGATGTACGCCAATACATTTTCTTCCCGAGTCTCGACCTGCCGAGCCACCGCAGCTTGCTCTGCGGCTTCCGCTTGCGCAATCGCCGCATACTGTAGTTCTGTTTGTTTGGTCAGGTTCTCCAACGCGGCCCGTGCGGCAGCTACATTGGCTTCTGCCTGGGCAACGATCGCAGCAAATTCCGAATTATCGATTTGGGCCAGAAGGCCCCCGGCTCGGACAGATTCAAAGTGGTCGACGGCGACAGTCCGCACCTGCCCAGCAATCCGAACCGACAACCGCGTAATGTGGGCTCGGACATGAACATCATCTGTGACCTGGGTTGACGTACCCCCGACCCAATCGTTCCAACGCACACCGGCAACACAGACCAGGGCCACAGCCAGCAAAACGGCGGCGATCGGCAGAACCAGACGGCCTATGAGTCGATGTCCTCGCTCGCCAGCTTCTACCGTAACCATCGTCTTTCCCTCCCGTGCTACGCATGGACTACCTAGGCGGCCATCGGCGTGGAAGTGAAACGACGTCATTGCGCGGCTGAACAATGGTCATTGTTCGCCGTCAGGACCTTTGAGACAAATAGAAGGACTTCACGAAGGGAGGATTTCTGGTTCATCGTAGCCTTAAGGAGCGAAGATGGAGCAAAACTCTGGACCGGGCAAAGCGCCGGCAGAACGAGTCCTGAAAGACATCCGGCGCCAAACGCGCGGGCACTACTCGGCCGAAGAGAAGATCCGTATCGTGCTGGAGGGGCTGCGCGGCGAGGAGAATATCTCCTAGCTCTGCCGCCGCGAAGGCATCGCCGCCTCGATGTATTACGGGTGGTCCAAGGAGTTCCTGGAAGTCTTGAACGAGGCTTGGCCATTGCCACAGAGCTACATGACTTCACTCAGCAGCTTCATTTCCTAGCTCGCCTGAATACTTTCCTTTATAGGACGGGYGATTTTCGTGGCGCTCTCGCTGTGGCAAGGCAGGCAAGAACGATTTCGAGACGTCACAACATTCCAGCTGGGCAAGTGACCGCCGAGTGGATGCTTGGCGTCGCCTATCATTGCGTCGGAAGTCAAGATGCTGCGCAACGCCATTGCCAACGGGGCTTTGCGCACTCCAAAAACTATGCGGTGCACGATCCGAGCTTTTTTGGCTACGATCATCGAGTGCGTGCGCTCGTCGGTCTGGGAGGCACGCTTTGGCTACGCGGGTACGCAAACCGCGCGACTAGTGGCTCTGCACAGTGATTTTGACAGGTTGGGTCCGGCGGTCAGATTAGCTCCGGCAGGAGTTTCGGATCAACGAGGACCTCGATGCTGCGAGGCGTCCTTGGCTGCCGTCTGATGAGGCGGGCGCGTTCCAGTGTCAGGACCATCTGGTGAACCGTAGGCGGGCTGACGCGGAAATATTCCTGCATGTCGGTTTCGGCCGGGGGCCTGCGATGCAGCCGGGTATAGAGGTGGATAAAAGCCAGATACTGCCCCTGCGTGGGCGTGAAGGGTTTTGTCGAAGGACTCACATGCGTCTGCTCAGCGGCGGCAAGCATGCGTCCCGCAAGCTCAAGCGAGCGCAGATTTTGCTGGCCGCCGATGCCGAGACCAGCGACGAGGAGATCGCAAGGAGCGTCGGCGTGAGCGGCTCGACCGTGTACCGGACCAAGCGACGCTTCGTGGAAGGCAATCTGGAGCGGGCGCTGAGCGAAGAGCCGCGTCCCGGGGCGGAGCGCAAACTCACGGGCAAGGAAGAAGCCTTGCTGGTGGCGACAGCCTGCGCCAGTCCGCCAAGGGGCCGTGCCCGCTGGACGCTAAAGCTGCTGGCGGGTGCGATGGTCAAGCTCACCGAACACAAGAGCCTGTCGCACGAGACGGTTCGGCGGCGCCTGGCCGAGAATGCCCTCAAGCCCTGGCGCAAAGACATGTGGTGCATTCCGCAGGTCGACGGCGAATACGTCGCCCGCATGGAGGATGTGCTCGACCTCTATGCCGAGGCACCCGACTCCAGGCGGCCAGTGGTGTGCTTCGACGAAAGCCCGGTGCAACTCATCGGCGAAACGCGTCAGCCCATCCCGGCCAAGCCCGGCAGGCTCGAACGTTACGATTATGAGTATCGTCGCAATGGCACGGTCAATCTCTTCGTTCTCCTCGACGTGCATCGTCCCTGGCGCAAGGTCAAGGTCACCGAGCGGCGAGCGGCAAGGGATTACGCCCAATGCATGCGTGATCTCGTCGACATCCATTATCCCGACGCCGAGATCATCCGGGTCGTCCAGGACAATTTATCGACCCACTCCGCCGGCGCCCTCTATCAGGCGTTCCCGCCCGCCGAAGCCAGGCGGATTTTGCGACGGCTCGAGTTCCACTATACCCCAAAACACGCAAGCTGGCTCAACATGGTCGAGATCGAAATCGGCGTCCTGCGGGGCCAGTGCCTGGATCGCAGGATCGACGACCCTAAGCGACTGCGCCGCGAAATCACCGCCTGGGAACGACAACGAAATGCCGCCCGCTCCCGCATCAAATGGATGTTCACAACAGACAAGGCTCGCGCCAAAATGGCTGGCGCCTACCCCGCCACTTCCAAAGAGTCATAATCTCTGTGACGAGGTACTAGTACGGCGGAGCAGGCGATCCGGGAGGCGGAAGTCCGCCGTCATCCGATTTCGATATGCATTTCTCTCTATACGGCGCAAGTATTTCTAAGAGCTGGCCTCGTCCATCGTGCAGCCGAACTTTCAGATCGATTGAGCGATTACGCCACACACCACGGGTTGGATCCGTTTCGCTTCATTGGCTTAGCGTTCAAGGGCGAGGTTCGCTTCACAATGGGGAGCTTGCTTCGGGCACTGATCTGCTCCGACAGGCGTTGGCGTCACTCGACTCTGAACAGCACAACATGCTCCGTACCGTATTCTCTGGCGCTCTCGCGGAGGGACTTATGCGATTGCGACGTTTCGACGAAGCGCTGGTCATCGTCGACGAAGCTATACATCTGGCAAACGGTTCCGGGGCTGCGCTGGAGCTTGCCGAGCTGCTTCGTATACAGGCCGAAATTCTCGCTGAGAAGTCGCAACTAGGAAGTCATTGCGCGATAAACGCGATCCGCCGATCCTTGGAAGTGGGTAAACAGCAGGCCGCGCTGGCGTATCAACTGCGCTCCGCGACCACCTTTGCGCGCTTGGAAGATCGGCAAGGCCGCGACCACGGCGCCAGAGCAATAGTTAGATCCATTTAGGAACAATTTACAGAAGGATGAAGCGCCTGATCTCCTAGCCGCTCGCCTCCTGCTGGACAGATGGGGTGAAAATGATCCAGCACTAGATACTCCATCCAGCTGCGAGTGTAGCGGAGGTTAGCGAACGCACGGCGAATTCATTAGGAATTCGAATGGCGCGATAGGCTCATCAAATGGGGGATCGCCCTAGCTGGATGCGGCTCCAAAATTCGTGCTTATCCGAAAAACGGCTGATCCTGGTTGGCCCTCTTTACAAATTCTTAGCACGTTTAACTCGAACGCCGGCGTATGCGGGGTACCATTCGTCATAATGAATGTTCTTTCACAGCCATTAGGCTGAAAGGAAACACTATGCACCCCACACACATTGCCTTGGATCGAGACGCGGCTGGCCGAATTGCGATTATGCCGGAGCATGCCAGTGAGGGAAGCGGCCAATCTCACATCGCAACGGAGTTCGAGACGGTCCTACTCGCTATCGCGGGGCACGATCTTCGTCAGCCGTTGCAAGTGATCCAGAGTGCACACGAGCTGCTTGGCATGGGAATTCGAACCAGCGCTGAGCTACGCCTGCTGCAGACAGGCCAGAACGCGATCGATCGCCTCAGGGAACAATTGGCATTGCTTACCACCGCGCTTCGAATCCAGGAGCATACCAAGTCTCTCAAGCTGACGCCGGTTTGCGTAGGAGAGGTCTTGCGGCAGGCGTACCAGGACAACGAGGAAACCGCATTGAGCAAAGGGGTCAGCGTTCGCTTAGTTAGTTCCGGTGCGATAGTGAGAAGTGACGGTCTGCTGTTGCGAGCGGCTTTGCGCAATTTGCTGAGTAACGCCATAAAGTACACGCAACCAGGTGGACGCATCCTTCTTGGTTGCAGGCGCTGCGGTTCAGACCTTCGGATCGAGGTGCACGACACTGGCATCGGCATTGCTAGCGAACAGATGCCAAGAATATTTGATGCGTTCACGCGGCTTGATCCGATGCGGAACGACGGCCTCGGCATCGGGCTTTTTATTGTCAGACAGGCGCTCGGCTTGCTGGGACACCGAATTTATGCGGCATCGCGCCCATCACTTGGATCTTTCTTCTCGATCTTTGCGACGAGGTCCGAGCTGCCGAAGTGTGACGATCGCCCCGTGGATCCGACTTGTCGCTGACCTATACTCCCGTAACCACCCTGGCTAATCATGACAACGATACTGAACAGGCTTGATTTAAACCTTCTAAGGGTCTTCGACGCGGTGATGGAGGAGCGCAGCGTACTCCGGGCTGGTCAGAGGATATGTCTGAGCCAGTCCGCGGTCAGTCATGCCCTTGCCCGATTGAGAGAAGTCCTAGGGGACGAACTCTTCATCCGCACTCCGAACGGAATGCAGCCRACTGCCCGCGCACTCATGATGGCCCCCCTCGTACGTCAGGCATGGAAATCGTTAGAGACAGCAGTTGGCGTACCTAAGTTCGAGCCATCCAACGCAAATCGGCAGTTCACGATCGCCGTAAGCGATTTCGTGACGATTGTGATGGTACCTCGCTTGCTAGACCTCCTTAGGCATGAGGCGCCCCTAATCGACCTCGTTGTTCGGTCCGACAGCACCACCGAATTGGCTGAGCAGATCGACCTGGGACACGTTGACGCCGCCATCGGGACTTTCTCGCACATTGCACCCAGATTCAGGTCACAGTCGCTCTTCGCGTGCGACGATGTGCTAATCGCCGGATCTTCTCGACATCTTGGAAGGTTGTCTGTCGAGTCGCTTTCGGAACTCTCGATCGCGGCGATCTCGTTGCATGGCCAACAGAATGAGCTTGCTGAAGGGTTCGTATCCGAACGCGGATTATTTCGGCGATCAGAAATGTACGATCGGGCTGCTTTGGAAAAGGCGCTTTCGACCTCGGGCCAGAGCGCCCGGATAATGGTCTCGCTGCCACATTTTTTTGCCCTACCGACGCTTCTTGAGCAATCGGAGTTGACCGCGATCGTGCCCCGCCCACTAGCCGCGTCAATGTCCCGCACACAATCGCTGACAACGTATGAGCTGCCCTACAAATCCGAGTCGGCCGAGGTCGGCGTTCTGTGGCACGAACGCACAACGAATGACGCGGCCCAGCAGTGGTTCCTCAACATACTATCGCGTGCTACTGAACATCTGCGCGATCGATCCGCAGGGCATATTGCAGGATCAAAGCGTTCGTTTATTGGCACCACATTGGAGTGGGCCCCTCGGAGCAGACG
>NZ_JBFRFR010000072.1:0-43765 GCF_052114925.1 Bradyrhizobium sp. 2TAF36
CCCAGACCGGCGAGTACGTCAACCACGTCAACCTGGTCACCAAGGGCATCATCGACCCGACCAAGGTGGTCCGTACCGCGATCCAGAACGCAGCCTCGGTTGCGGCTCTCCTGATCACCACCGAAGCCATGGTGGCCGAGGTGCCGAAGAGGAACGCCGGCGGCGGCGCGCCTGCGGGTGGCGGCGGCATGGGAGGCATGGGCGGTATGGATTTCTAGGTCAAACCGCTCATGGCTGAACGGCAGACAAGGGAAGGGATGGCCGATTTCCAGGAGGCAGAAGCGACGATCTGCTCACAGGAAAGGGTCAGTTGAGAACCGCATGCGCACTCCGCAGTCCGGCAAACCCTTCCAGGGAAGCTTCTCCTCGTTTGCCGAGACGCCGAGGTGAGACTGCTGTTCTATCGCCCTCGACTGCGAACGGCCTTCCCAAGCGAAAAGCCCGGCCGCGAGGGCCGGGCTGATCGGTAATATATTCAAGTCAGGCAATGCAGGAATAAAGCGGGGAGAGGCGTCGCCGTCTGTTCGAAAAGGAACACCTGAACCGATTATTGGTACCGCCCGCGCTCAACTGCGAAAGGCGGAGAATCTCACAAAGGCCCTGCATTTCCAGGAGCATCAAGGGTGCAGATACTCGCCGTGGCGCGCTGGCATCAGACTGCAGCGAGCCGGCGCATCAAGCCATCCCGAAGGTATCCCTACGCGAGTGTAGTGAGCAATTTGGTACAGACGCCGATCCCTCGACGTGTCTAGCCTCCTTAACCGGTGAAGCTCAACATACCTCCAAATCAAGGCGAAAATCATGGAAATCTCCAGCGAGACGAAAGCTGCCGTGCGGCCGGCACTGTGGGGAGCCGCGGCCGGAGCAATTGCTCTGGCAATCGTGGGTTTCAGCTGGGGCGGCTGGGTGACGGGTGGGGCCGCCGAGACGCTCGCGAGGAATAGTGCTGCGACGGCTGTCGTCGCAGCTCTCACACCCATCTGCGTTGAGAAGTTTCAACAAGCCGCTGATGCCTCGGAAAACCTGGTCGCAATGAAGAAGACGACCTATGCGTGGGATCAGAGCAAGTTCGTCGAAAAAGGCGGTTGGGCCACGATGCCGGGAAGCACTGAGCCAAATTCAGCCGTTGCGAAAGCTTGTGCCGAATCGCTTGGTAGCAAGAAAGCTGTGGAGCTGCGCGGATAGTCAGGCAAGTCGCGCGGCGGAAATCTGCGCATAGACGCGCCGGCCCCTCGACACGTCTGCATCTTGCGCAGTGGAAGGGGGCTCCTGCAAAGCAGACCAGGCAGTCGTCGCCAGATGGTCAAGCATCAAATTCGTCGTATCTACTTTGAACGGAGAACTCGATGGGACGAAATCCCTGAAGCCCAGGTCGAGCCGAGCGCTTCCCCTCGTCATTTCAGTTCCCGATTTGCCGCACGCCACGCGGCCTTCCAACGGGTGAACATCCTTTCAATTGTGGTAGTATGATTGCGTGTTAATGGTCCAGCGAACGAGAGTCCTGCCTTGGTGAAAGCGGCGAAGGACTTTGATCCCAGAGCATTCCTTGCCAAGGTCGGGGCCGGGAAATCGATCTCGAAAGTTGGCAAAGGTCGGAGCGTGTTCGTGCAGGGAGATGCCGCGGACGCGGTATTCTACATTCAAGAGGGAAAGATCAAGCTCACGGTCGTTTCGGACCAAGGCAAGGAAGCCGTCGTTGGGATTTTGGAGCCCGGACAATTCTTTGGCGAGGGCTGCCTCAATGGTCATCCATTGCGTCTTGCCACGACTACGGCAATGGAGTCCTGTGTCATCACGAGAATATCGAAGACGGCGATGACTACGGCGCTCGAAGGCAAGCCGAAGTTCTCTCAATTGTTCATGGCGTATTTGCTCGCGCGCAATAGCCGGATTGAAGAAGACCTGATCGACCAACTCTTCAATTCGAGCGAGAAACGCTTGGCGCGCCTGCTGCTTCTGCTGGCGAACTTCGGCAAGGAAGCCAGCTCGCAGCCCATTGGCGTCAATATCAGCCAGGAAACGCTGGCCGAAATGATCGGTACGACCCGGTCACGGGTCAGCTTCTTCATGAACAAGTTCCGGAAGCTTGGCTTCATCAGCTACAATGGAAAGATCGAGGTCCATAGCTCGCTTCTGAACGCGGTTCTGCGCGACAAACCCGAGATAGACCGGAAGAACTGACCGCCGCGCGGCCAAACCGAGCGCCGGGCCAAACGCGGGACATTAGCCCACTCGAATAGCGGATCAGGGCGGCAGTTCGTCGCGGACCGAGCCTCCCTCGTTCTCCCATCGTGACAGAGCGGTTGCGCTCGATCTCGCATCGCCAGGCGTGTCCTTTTTCAAAGGCAGCTTGTTGCGACCGATTTCATTGTTGCGCCTGTGATCCGTCAAAAAGACGAAGCCGGCCCGCCAGGTGTTGAATTTACAGCTTCCCTCAGCGCTGGCCGAATCCTTAACGAGCTCGCCGGACGCGGTCGCTCTTGCGCGATGCTGCTGAGATTTGGACATATGCAGAGCCCTTTCGTTGGAAGTCTCCGCGCACTCCGGCCAATCTCGACGGTTGACCAAGGTGGACTTGAATGTGGGGATCGAAGCGATGAATAGCGAGCCCTCGGCATAAATAAGATTGCCAAAGGAGCGCACGGATCGCTTTGCCGTGCGTCCAATCGTGCCGCGCGGCAAAAGAGCCGCTGTAGCGGATTGTAGTCAGAAACAATTCACTGCCATCTTCGACGACATCGTAGTTGCGAGCGATGGAGTCGGCAGCAATTGGCGGCGAGGAGCACGCGCCCGGCAGCGTCCGACCAATCCCTCAGGCGCGGCAATGATGCTGACAGACAGAAACACCGTAATCGCGTCCCGGCGCTGGTTCGCACCCAAGCTTCTGATCTATCGACCAGTGGGATTCGCTGCCGGATGGTAAGACAAGCTGTCCTTGCTTCATTTGGAAATGGCGCAGTCCGCTGCCCGTTGAAGAGAGATCGGGCAGCGACGGCGGCACGGTGGGGCCGTTGGCGATTGATGATCAACTCGGCGTTCGCGGCTTGCTGCTGTTTGATGATGGGCCGCCTGATGCTTGCCGTTCCTTCGCTTCGTAATATTCGGCCGAGAACTTGATGGACCATCGCGCGAAGAACGAACGCAATTCCTGAGTGGGCTTCTCGACGCCCAAATGCTCTGCGACATGCGCCTCGCGCAACCATCGCACCGCCGATGTGAGACCGGCGATGCGCTCGAGCCTCTCAACCGCCGCGGTCCCGGCGATCTCTGCCTGCCGATAGCGAAGGCCGAATTTTCTGATCACATGCACGCGCTTGATGATGTCGTAGCCCTTGAAGGCGAGCTGAACGAGTGGATGCTTTCTGGCCTGCGGCCAGGCTGCCGGATAGACCGGTAGCACCAGAAGCTTGCTCTTCGCGATGACCGTTGCGAGCGGATGCAGGAGTTGCATCCAGGCTGGCCAGGATGTGACCTTGGCAAACAATACCGCGTGCATCGCCGTTGCCGCACCGAAAGAGATCGGCAGCCAAAGGACCGCGCACAGGATCACGAGCAATGCGGCGTTCGGCGTGAGATGCCGGCATGTTCTGAACACCCATGCCATGCCGCCTTCAAAGGCATCATGCACAGCGTGTTCGAAYGCCCGATAGCTGATCTTCCGCCGGAACCACAACCAGTTGCGCCGAATCGATCTACCCCACTGTCGACGCTTCGCGGCGGACAGGGGAAGGAAGCGCACCGCGCCATCGATGACGGTCAAGATGACATCGCCGACAAGTCTGGCCGCGAAGAGCGGCAGCCAGACAATCTGCATCGCATAGGGGAAGGCGTAGTCGAGCATCCGCATCAAGATCGAAAGAACGAAACGCAGGATCTTGTTCGTGACGAGCGCGACAACAACAAGTGGGATGATAATCACATCGTCGAGCGCACCGCGAAAGCGGCTTTCCTCGGTCCATGCCGGGTGACGACCATCGGTCACGGTGCACCGTCCGGGCTGAGTGCCGGCTCAGACTAGCACATTGCGCGCTCGAGGGGGGCCTCAGGTGCCGGTCGTTAGGCGACACCGAGCACTCCGCATAAGGGACCAGTTCGCATGACCCGCGTTAACCCTGTCTCTGATCTTGTCCGGTCGCCGCGCCGGCTGGTTTAGTTCTGCCGCCAAGCCGCCTTATTGGATGTCTGCAATTGGTCTCCGGCTTTGAACGAGGCGTCTCGTTCGGGAAGCGTGAAATCAGATGAAGGCGGCTCTCATCCTCGTTGGCTTCAGTACACTCGCGGTGATGGAGCTTGAGACGGCGCCCCGCATGACCAAGCCCGTGAACGCGCCGCCTGTTCAGGCGACCGTCGGGTTACGCGTCTCAGCCGATACGCTGACGACGGCAGACCGGCTCGGGACCCCGCACATGCACATGCAATTTGAAGCGCCTCCGCAGCTGGTCTCCTTGAGCGAACCGATGCCTCCGCCGGATCAAACGGCGAATGTTGCGCCAGAGCCTTTGAAGATCATCGCGCCACACCAGCGCACCGCAAGCGGGAGAAAATTCGCGGTCATGCTGCCCAGACCTCGGCCCGTGCAGGAAACGTCCAAGGCATTTGCGAATGCCAAGCGCGCCAAGCCAGTCGCGGAGGTCAAGCCCTGCCGGTCAGGTGTCTTCGATGGCCTGTTCAAGGCATTGAACCTGTCAACGGGATGTCAGAGCTAGCCCTAAGATACCTCTCTATCAGCGATATCGTTTCCGCCACGCCGGGTTCACGCGGCCACGGTATCAATCGAGCGGCGTATCACCTGGCGCACCTCTGCATTCGACAGGAACAGGTCGTGGTTGATAACGCCCCAGCCTGCCTCGGACGCATCGACCACGCGCACCCCGAGCCCTTCGATGGCGGTCTTCTCGGCAGCGCCGACCCGTGTCATCCCACCAGCGAGTTGCCCCGACAACGCCAGCGCGCGGTCGTTCGTTGCGGCGATGACGGTGATCTTGCGCGAAAGCGGACCGATGCGGTTGATCGACGACGAGAACACGTCCATGTCGATGTCCGGCGCGGCGAACACCACGGCCCCGATCCTGCCCGCAACGGCGTCACCGGATCGCGCATAGAGCTGGCGCAGGCTTTCGAGCGTCAGCATGGTTCCCATGCTGTGCGCGACGATGTGGACGCGGCCGGCGCTTGAACTCGTCACGACGGATTGCAGCACGCGTTCGAAGCCATCGCGGGACCACATTGCGCTGTCGCGGTCATAGGCGTAGTCGAACAGTCCAGCCTTCGAGGGCCAGGAGAATACCATCGTCTGGCCGCGGAACCTGATGCCATCGGAGAGATGCGCGGCATCGAGCGCCGCTGTCTCGAACGTCTGCTCGAAGCCGTGCACGTAGATCAGGACGTCTGGTCCGCCGCCGGCCTGCGCGACAAGACTGCCGACATCGCCCGATACCGGCTCGATCCCATCAAGACGCCAATCGTCAAGTCCGGCTGCAGCCAGAGAAAAACGGCTGTCACCAGGCGCCACAAGCTTCGCTCGTGCGACGGTCATCGTAGAAGCCCGCTCCGGCCCAAACCACGGCTTCGACCGGCCGCCGTTCACTGGCTTGCGCGTGGTTACGACGAGCAACGTAGGGTCGACCGAGAGCGACGAAGCGTCGTACCGTGCGCCGGTAGCACCCAGGCTGGCGCATCCGCCCAACGCGACGACGCAGGCTGAGGACGCAAGCCCGCCAAGGAGCGCACGGCGGGACGCAGTCACTTCGTGTTGCACTAGACGTCGGATGATCACGCAGAACCTTTGGGAACTGCCCCCTGGAGGAGCCCGCCCCCTGCGCGCGTTCCTGAATGATGATGGCGGCGAGAATAAGGGCGGGGCGCGCCACGCCGCTTGTTCCAAATGCGGATTGAAATCGTCGAATAATCAAACAGGTTTTGGTTCCGCCATGCGGAGGTTCGATCCCTCACAGGCCTAGTCAGCTGGCAACCCGACGGATGCGCCGGGCTGCCAGCTGGATTCGGCCAACTCAGGACTTCGTGGGGCTGCGGACCGCCACGCCGGGATCGATCGTCTGCGACGGTAGGCGGCGTTCGGCGGGGCGCGCGACCAGCAGATAGAGAACCAGAGCGAGCAGCGACGTTGCCGCCATCACCGCCGTCATCGACAACGCGGTCCGCCCGTCGAAGCGAAGTGCGACCAATCCGCTCGATATTGCGCCGGCGGTCAGCTGAATGCTTCCGGCGGCAGCGCTGACGGCGCCCGCGATCTCCGGGAGACGCTGCATCGTCGCGCTCATCACGTTCGGCACGCTGAACCCGAAGCCGAGTGCGACCGCCATCAGCAGCGCAACCACGAGTGACGTGGGCATCCACCCGGCCAACGTCATCGCGAGCAGGGCGGTGCTGGCGGCGGCCGACAGCGTCAGCCCGGTTGCGAGCATGCGGGCGGACTCTACGCCGCGCCGGCCGAGCTGGCCGTCGAGAAAGGCGCCGACCATGACGGCCCCCGAGCATGCGCTGAAGATCAGGCCATATTGCTCCGGGCGCAGTCCGATGGCGCCGACGAAGAACAGCGAGGCGCCGGTGACGTAGGCAAACACGGTCGCGCCGCCCGCGGCGCCGACCAGGATGAAAGGCAACGACACCGGATGCGTCAGCACCTGGCGGTAGCTGTCGATGACGGCCGAAAGCCCCAGGCGGCCGGCGCGGTCGGTCGTCGCAGTCTCCGCGAAGCGAAACATCACCACGACCAGCAGCATGAGACCGATCCCCGCCTGGACGGCATAGATTGATCGCCAGCCGGCGATCGCCAGCAGGGCGGCTCCGGCCGTCGGTGCGATCACGGTCGCGACATTGACCGTGACCATGACGTTGGCGATCTTGCCTCGCGCGGCGTTGCCGTCGAAGAGATCGCGAATGATGGCAAAGGTCGTTGCGGTGGCGGCGGCGCCGATGCCCTGGACGAAGCGGCCCAGCAATAGAACCGGCAGCGAGGACGCTTTCGCGCAGGCAAGGCTTGCGGCGACGAACAGTACGAGGCCGAATGCCAGAATCGGCTTGCGGCCCAGGCGGTCGGAGATTGGTCCGTAGATCAGCGGCGCGGTGGCGAGGCTGAGCATGAAGGCGCTCATGGTCAGCCCGACATCCGACGCGCTCGCGTCGAGCGTCGCGCCGGTCGCTGCCAGCGCCGGCAGATTGATGTCGATGCCGGAATAGGGCACGGCCGCCAGAAAACCGAGCAGCAACGTGAAGGCGAAGGATGCGGGGTCGATTTGCATGGACGGTTATCCGGTTCCGGCTTGTTCGATGTGCATGAGGTGATGGAGGTGCGGTCGCCCGCCCTCCATCGTCGCGTTCGGCGATTACGCGCGCCGTTCGGCGCGCCGCCCCCGGCTTGCCGCCATCGCGCCGGTGTGCGAGCTCTCGTCGGCCACGAGCTCGCCGATGACCCGGAGGATTTCGGCCCGCGTGTCGATCCCGGCGAATTCGTCGGCGATCTGCGAGGCACGCGACTGGAAGCGGGATTGATCGAGCACCGTCCGCACCGCGTCGCGCAATGCCTTCGGTGTTGGCTCGTTGGTCGCGAGGTTGATGCCGACCCCGGACCATGCGACCCGCGCGTTGACGTCGGCCTTGTCTTCGGTCAGCCCCGCGGTGACCAGCGGGATGCCGAAGCTCATGGCCTGGTTGACGCTGCCATAGCCGCCGTTGGTGACGAGCACGTCGACGTTCGGCAGCAGCCATTCGAACGGCAGATAGCTGGCGATGCGCGCGTTCGACGGGATCTTGCCGGGGATGGCGTCAATCGGGCGGCCGCCTGCCGTCACGATCACCAGGATGTCTTCCTCGTCCGCGAGGGCCGCCAGCGTCGGGGCAACCAGCAGATTGAAATTGTGATTGGCCACCGTTCCCTGCGTCACCAGAACGATCTTGCGCGATCCGCCGAGCTCTTCGGCCCAGGACGGCGGCGGAACCTGGTTGGCGATGATCGGCGGGGTGCCGACGAAATGCACTGAGGGCGGAATCTCGCGAGGAAATTCGAAGCTTGGCACCGACAGTTGCAGATAGGCATCCCCGAGAGCGACCACGGAATGGAACATCGGCATCGCGATCGGCCCGACCCCGAGAGACTTCAACGCCCGGTTCAGGCGCATCGACACCGGCTGATCGACTGCCGCATCAAATTCCCGCGCCATGGCCGCGTAGCGATCGCGCTCCTCGTCGGTCTTTGCCGGCGGCAGACCGAGGAAATTGGGCCCGCCGTCCTCGCGCGCCCAATGCAGAAACGAGGTCCCGCAGAGCGCGATGGGAGGCCGCTGCGAGCGCGGTCCGAGCAGCATCGGCAGCACACCGAACAGCATGTCGTCGGCGACAATGATGTCGGCGGGGAATTGCCGCAGGATTTGCAGCAGCCCCTGGTGCTGGGCCGGAATGGCGTCGACGAAGATGCGCTCGCAAGCAACACGGAACCACTCCAGTCCCGGCGGAATGGTCTTGAGTTCGGGGAATCGCGAGAAGACGTCGTTCGGATCGAAGTCCGCGTCCTCGGGAAGGGGAAAGAACTTCACGCCGCTGGCTTCGACGCGGGCACGAAAGGCGGTGCCCGTCAGGAAAGCGATCTCGTGACCATCTCCACGCAGGATTTGCGTGATCGCCAGCATCGGATTGAGATGACCCGTCGCAGGTGTCGAAGCGATAAGAATCTTCATGTGAGTTGACCTCTTGATGATCGATGCACGGTCGCCCCAGAGCGTCCGGTCGAGTAAGAGGCAATTGAAGCGATCGCCGTTACGCCAAGACTTCCGGCGGCAGCGAAAATGGTTACGGCGGCAACGCATCGTGGCGCTGCCAAGGCCGGGCAAAAAAAGTTCGGTGCGAAACCGGTGACATCCTGCCAGCAGCGATAATGCTGGCACAGGATTACAATTGTAACGCGAGCGGCGGGCGATGAAACGGCACGGAAACACCGCGCTGTTAATCCGGCAGACCTCCGCATGGCACACCTTCGCAGATATTGGCGCGTTGGCGTCGGCCGAAATTCATTTTTGACGATCCGGATGTCGCGCGGCATCGGTCGCACCCAATTCATTGAGGACTGGCATGGAAAATATTGTCGCCCTGATTGCGATGGTTGCGTTCATCGCGTTTCTGGCCTGGCTGGGCGTTCGCGCCGCCCGGACGAAATCTGCTCTGGCGAAGTGGAGCGGCATGGTGCTGACGGCCGTGCTGGCCGTCTCAGTGTTCGGCGTCGCCGCTTTGACCGCGGTCGGTATCGTCCGGCAACACGCCCGTTCTGCACCGGTCCCGGATGTGAAGATCGAGGCGACACCGGACCAGATTGCCCGAGGCATGGCCGTGGCCGACGGCTTTGTGCCGCATGTCACTCGCAGACCGGGACGCTGACCGGCGGCGGCGATGTGGCCAAGGATCTCCCGATTCCCATCGGCGCGTTCGTGCCGGCCAATCTCACGCCCGCCGGCGTCTTGAAGAATTGGTCCGATGCCGAGATCTTTCGAGCCATTCGCAACGGGATCGACGCGAGGGGGCGCTGGCTGGCGATCATGTCCTTCACCAATGCCGGCCGGCTCAGTGACGACGACACCAAGGCCGTGATCGCCTACATCCGCAGCCTGCCCGCGAGCGGTGCGCAGACCCCGGATCCGCCGGATCGCTTCAGCCTGCTGGGCATCGTGATGCTGGGCGCCGGACTGTTGCCGGATGCGAAGCCCGTCTTCACCGGCGTGATCACCGCGCCGCCGAAGGCGCCGACGGCGCTCTATGGCAAGTACCTGCTGTCCTATCAGGATTGCCGCGAATGCCACGGCAGGGATCTCGGCGGCGGCGTGCCGGGACAATTGCCGCCGCTCGGACCGGACCTCGGTATCGTCAAGAACTGGAGCCTTGCGCAATTCGTCGACACCATGCGCACAGGCGTTGATCCGAACGGGCATCGGCTCGGCGAGCAGATGCCGTGGCGGCCGATCGGGCGGATGGATGACGACGATCTCGCCGCGATCTACCAGTACCTGTTGGCTCTGCCGGGCTCCTGATGAGTCCGTGAAGCCCGCAAACGCCCGCGCCCTGCGGGGCCGGGCAACAGCCTGCGCAGCACATCGCAGTCGCTGAACGACAGCGCAGGCCGCAGGCTTCCTATCGCCCCAAAGTAGTAAGCGTTGGGATCACAATTATTCACGTATGCGACATCCGGTGGAATTAGCCGCAGAATTACCCTGTTGCGGCGTCATCACGGCATCATAGATAGGTTCAGTGTGTGCCGATGACCGCGGATATCCCGTTCTATTTTGAGCGATTCCAATTCGGACGACATCAATATCATTTCACCACAGCCGGACGTTGACGTTCGCAATTTTTAAGTACAGCTCACTCGGCGGACGGCGAATTTTGAGAGTATGGAATGCTTGCAGATATTGGCCACATCGTCGTCGTCGATGACGATCCGACGTTAAGGCAAATGGTGATCAAATATCTCGAGGAGCACAATATCCCGACAAGGGCGGCCTCCAACAGATCGGAATTGAACCACTATCTCGATGGCAGCCAGCCGAGCCTGATCATCCTCGACCTTCGGCTTGGTCAGGATGACGGTTTGGACCTGTTGAGGGAAATCCGGTCGCATTCCGACGTGCCGGTCATCATCACGACGGGCCATCGCCCCGACGAGATCGATCGCATCGTCGGGCTCGAGCTTGGCGCCGACGACTACATCATCAAGCCGTTCTCGTTGCGTGAGCTGCTGGCGCGCGTCCGCGCGGTGTTGCGGCGGCAGGAGATGGGACGGGCCGCGCGCGCCCGCGATCCCGAGCGCGGGGGCTATCGCTTCAGCGGCTGGAAGCTCGAACGCCGCAGCCGAAAGCTGACCGATCCCGACGAAGCGCCGGTGCCGTTGAGCAAGGGAGAATATGCGCTGCTGCTGGCCTTTCTCGAGGCGCCGCAGCGTGCCCTGACCCGCGAGCATCTGCTGCAGGCGACCCGCATCCATGAGGATATTTTCGATCGCAGCATCGACGTCCAGGTGCTGCGGCTGCGGCGCAAGCTGGAGACCGATCCGAGCGCGCCGCGCGTCATTCAGACCGAGCGCGGCGTCGGCTATGTCTTCGCGGTGCCGGTCGATCCGTTCTAGAAGCAATTGGCGGATTGCAATTGTAGCCAATTTGCCGATGGCGGTGACCTTGGCGTAACAGCGGGCCGTCAGATTGCCTCCCACCAACAGCGTGTGGGAGATTTACGATGGAGAAGTATTCTCGCAGTGTGAGCCGCGTTGCCTTGCCGGGTCACATGGAACTCGACAGGGCGAACTGGGTCGCACGATCTGACGGTCGTGGCATGGTCCGTCTCGGTGCGATTGCCGCGAGGCATCGCGCGCCGGACATCGCTTCGCCACCGGACGTGCCGCCTGCCGGGCAGGATCAGCCCGTCACCACATTCTGGTGGGCGGTCTTCGCCTCCTTGATGGAAGGCTTTGCCCTTTACGGGGCGGCCTTGCATCCGACAGCAGCCGCGCCGGTTCAGGCGATGCTGGAGGCCACGAGAGATTGCCGGTCGCCCTCGGCGGGTCGCGAGCCCGCGGAGAAGCGCGGCAACGATGGAGCCGACAACAATGGGAATGACAATAATGGGAATATCGTCAGGCTCGATCGCGCCGAGCCACGCGATGCGCGACTGGAGCGGAGCTGGAATCGGCTGGGGTCGCTCGGCGCGACCCTCGGGACTCTGATGGACCTGCCTGCGCACTGGCGTCGGGAACGTGAGATCAGGAAGGCCGTCGCTGCGTTGATGGAGTTCGATGACCGGACCTTGCGGGACCTCGGGATTTCCGGCAGGTCGGACATCGAGCGGGTGGTGAGGTACTGCCGTGATTGCTGACACCATCGCCCGGAGCATGTGGCGGCCACCTTCGCGAAATCATCCAGCTTCGATCAAAATTCCTTGAGCAGCCGCGACAATTCTCGCTTCACCCCCACATTGCTGGGCGTGCAGCAGTTCGCCAGATTTCTCGGGGCCGGACGAGGTGCCGGCCTTCGACGTTGCGCGATCGTGATTTGCGCACTGGTGCCGTGCTCTCTGAAGGTCTCTCCGGCACCGTCGCAGTCGCCGTCTGCCTTCGTGTCGGTCCGCAAGGATGAGCCCATCACGCCCATTCCGGCACCGCCGGCAATCAATCCGCTGAAGGTCAAGCTCGGCGAACGACTGTTCTCCGATCGCAGGCTGTCGCACGACAATTCACGCAGTTGCGCATCGTGTCACGATATCGCGACGAACGGCGCGAGCCCGAGGCAGCACGATGTCGGCCCCGACGGGGCGGCGATCGCGCTCAACACGCTCACCGTCTTCAATGCGGCGCTCAGCTTTCGCTTCGGCTGGGAAGGAAAATTACGCAACATCGAAGCCGATACCAGGGCGTCGCTGGAAAGCCCGCGCACCATGGCGAGCAGCTCGGTCGAGATCGCAGAGAAGCTCAATGCCGATCCCGACATGCGCGAGAGCTTCTTCGCGGCTTACGGCCACCGCCCGGAGCGCGGCGATGTCGTCGACGCGCTCGCGAACTTCCAGCGCACGCTGGTCACGCCGGGCGGCAAGTTCGATCGCTGGCTGGCGGGTGACGCCGCGGCGCTGTCGGAGGACGAGCTGGGCGGCTACCAATTGTTCAAATCGCTGGGCTGCGCGTCCTGCCATCAGGGCGTCAATGTCGGCGGCAATCTGTTCCAGCGCCACGGCATATTCCACCCGCTCGCATCGCCCGAGCCGAAAATTCTGCGCGTGCCGAGCCTGCGCAACGTCGCGACCACGCCGCCGTATTTCCATGACGGCAGCGCGCCGACGCTCGATGACGCGGTTCGCAAGATGGCCTTTGCCCAATTGAACGCCACGTTGACGGAGAAGCAGGTCAAGGCGCTCGTCGCCTTTCTGAACAGTCTGACCGGCACCTATCGCGGCGCGACTGTCGGAGGCTCCCCATGAAATTTGCCCCCGCCGTGATCGGCGTAACCTGCGTGCTCGCCCTGCTGACCTGGCTGTTGTTGAACGGGCTGAACTTCAATTCGGTGCGTTACGACCGTCAGCTCCAGGCGCTTGGCGACTTCACCCGGTTCGAACGCGCGATGACCAGGGAAGTGCTGACCGCGCGCGTCGGCCTGTCGCGCAACTATGACAAGCTGGTGCAGATGACCGATGCCTATGACGACGCCCTGACGCGGCTGCGCGAAACGCCGGGTCTCAATGCCGAAGAGACCAGGGCCATCGATGTGCTGTCGGCACGCGCCCTCCGGCAGGAGGATCTGGTCGAACGGTTCAAGAGCCGCAACGCGCTGCTCCAGAACTCCTTTGCCTATTTCGGTCTGTTCAGCGACAAGTTGGCCGAGTCGGATCAGCGGGCGCTGGTCACCGCCGCCTCCGCATTGGCGGCGGCGATGCTGCGCCTGACGCTCGATACGTCGGACGTCGTGGCGCGTCAGGTCCAGGGTCGATTGGAAGAGCTGGCGCTCGTGCAAACGCCGCCGCAGGACATGGATTCGGTCCGCGCGTTGCTGATGCACGGGGAGATGCTGCATGACCTTCTGCCCGACATCGACACGATCGTGAAGACGCTCGTCGCCGAATCGAACAACCGCGAGCAGGATGCCGTATTGGCATTGATCACCAGGCGTCAGCTCGCCTCGCGGGCGTCGGCGCGCCGGGTACGCCTGTTGCAGTTCATGACGTCGCTGCTGCTGCTCTGCGGCGTGGTCTATTTCGGATTGCTATTGCACCGGCGCGCGGTCACGCTGCGCCGCCGAGCGGCGTTCGAGCACGTCATGGCCGGCATCTCGATGCGGTTCATCGATTCGAGCCRCGAGAGGATCACCGCTGACGTCGAGACCGCGCTGCAACAGCTCGCCGGATGCATCGGTGCGGATCGCGCCTATTTCGTCGGCGCGACCGGGACGACGACAAGCACCTATCGGTGGTCCCGCGACGGGATCGCATTCGAGCCGGGTTGGCCGGATCGCGCGCTGAGCCTCGCGCCACGCTTCGACAGTGGCGAAGGCGGTATCGTTTATATTCCCAAGGTCAAGGCCGCCCATCCCGACGACACGATGAACCTGCTCGAGGACGCTGGCGTCGGCGGCTGGCTGTGCGTGACGGCGGTCAGGGGACATCGCGATGAAATCCTCGGCTTCGATACCGTGCCGGCCGGGGCGCTCGCATACTGGTCCGAAGTCTCGTTGTTTCGCATGGCGTTCGACGCCATCGGCAACGCGATCCGCCGGGTCCGGCTCGAAGGCGAGAAGGAGCGCTTGCAGGCGAGCCTGCAACAGGCACGCCGCATGGAAACCCTCGGCACCTTTGCCAGCGGTATCGCCCATAACTTCAACAATATCGTCGGCGCGATCCTCGGCTATGCCGAGATCGCCGAAGCGCGAATCCGGTCGGGAGGCCGGCCGGCCGGCAGCCTTGCGGAGATTCGCCGTGCCGGCGAGCGGGCGCGCGAACTGGTCGAACAGATTCTCGGCTTCGGCCGCCGCGGCGAGGGCAGGCGGGAGCGTGTCTGTGTCAGGACCCTGATCGACGAAACCAGATCGCTGCTGGCGGCTTCGTTGCCTTCGCACGTCCAGTTCGAGGTGAATGAGTCGGCCGAAGAGGCCACCGTGATGGGCGAGCCCGCCCAGTTGCAGCAGGTGATCCTGAATCTTTGCAACAATGCGGCACAGGCGATGACGGAGCCGGGTTGCATCGAACTCGGCATCAAGGTGCGCGATCTTCAACAGCCATTGTCGATCGGACGCAGTGAGGTCGGCCCCGGCCGCTTCACCGTGATTTCGGTCACCGATCCGGGGCCGGGAATGGACGAGGCGACGCTGGAACGGATATTCGAGCCCTTCTTCACGACGCGTCCGGACGGCAACGGCATCGGGCTCGCAACCGTTCGCGAGATCGCGGAGCAATATGGCGGCGCCGTCGCCGTGCAGAGCGAGCCGGATGCGGGCACGCGCTTCGACGTCTGGCTGCCATCCGGCGATCCCGACGAGGCGGTGCCGGTTCAGCACAGCCCCGATCTTGCGTTCCGTGGCGCGGGCGAGACGGTGCTGGTGCTCGACACCGATCGCCGTCGCCTGTTGCGCCATGAGGAAATCCTCGCGGCGCTGGGTTATGAGCCGGTCGGGTTCACCAGGCTGGCGGAGGCGATCACTGCCTGCCGCACCGCGCAAACGCGCTTCGATGCGGCGCTGGTGTGTCACATGCCCGGAGGCTCCTCGATCGAGCTGGCTGCGGCATTGCACGCGGCAGCGCCGGCCTTGCCGATGATTCTGGCGAGCCCATCGACGCGCGAGCTGGCGGTGCCGTCGCTGGAGACGTCAGGGATCACCGAGCTCGTTCATCACCCGCTGATATCGGCGGAGCTCGCCGGCGTCCTGGCGCGGAGCGTCGCCTCGTCGGCCGCACGACGACGCGTGAGGCGGTCCGCCGCGGCGCGGTAGAGCGTTTTCGAGCGAAGCGGATACCGGCGCGCGCGAAGAAAGCGCGTCAAAACAGGAATCCAGAGCTGGCGCACGACAATCGGCGATCGCGGTTGCAATGGTAACGCGATGTCGCCGCGGGCGAAATGGTCGAGTAGCCGGGACCTCCTATCCATCGCATGCGCATCGTCGCAACGTCACCGCGATAGGAGAATGATGATGTCAATCAGACTTGGCGTGACCGTCGTCGCAGCTACGTTTCTGTTCGGATCGGTTTCCAGCCTCAGGGCTGCCGGAGGCGCAAGCGCGCCTGTGACCATGTCCTCGCCTGGCAGTGTGGACGCAATGAAGTTCGCGGACCTGTCCCGGCAGGCTCCCATCGGTCACCGGCAGCCGCGACGCAGCGACGTGCCCGGGTCGACGCAAGCCTCGCCCCAAGACGCGGAGCTGCAGCGGCTCGACAGGGAGATCGACCGCCGGCTGATCATCTGCCGTGGCTGCTGATGGCCGGCCGAGGTCACGGATGGCGCGCGCCGTAAGGCGCGCGTTCGCCATCTCCTATCCCTCGTATTGATCCGGCCCCATCGCCCAGAGCGACTGATCGTGGCCGAATGCGTAATTGCGGTTGTTGATCGCCGGATTGCGATTGACCATCGGCCGCATGAACATCGGATGGGTCGCGCTGCGGACCTCGTGCTCGACCGTGAAGAGATGCCTGCCGCTGTCGAGATCGACGATGTCGCAGAAGCGGTACTGGTATTGATTGTCCTCGCGCGAGATCAGGTCGCGCGCCAGCAGTTTGCGGTAAGGGCCGGAGAAGTCGGTGATGTACATCTGCACGTGGTGGCCGTCGTAGTCGCCTTGGGGCCGATCGGTCTCGCGGAACAACAGATGCTGGTCGCGGCCGGTCTTCACGGCGGCGACCTGGCCGTCGCCGTTTCGCAAGCTTGCGGGCATGCCCATGATCTCGGGGTAGAAGGCGCAAATCGCCTTCGTGGTGCCTTCCGGCACGTCGAACTCGACATAGGGAATGCCGAGCGCGATGCGGCCGAAGCGTGCGGCGTCCGGCTCGTAGCAGCGCAGTCGGTTGCCCCACGGACAGATCGCCTCGACATGATCGTTGTGCTCGGCGAATGCGAACGCCGTGCCCTCGAGCTTCTTCGCGACCGACGCGAGCCGCGCCAGCAGCGCCTCGCGGCCCTCGATGACCAGCCCGACATGGCCGCGCAGCACCTGCGGCCTGCCGCTCGGCAGGTGAAACTGGCTCCGTCCGGCATTGATCCACATGTTGGTGTCGGACACCATCAGGTAGGGATCGCGGGTCAGTCCAAGCCCGGTCACGTAGAACAGCGTGGCGAGGCGCTGGTCGGGGACCTGGATGTTGACGTGCTCGAAATGGATCGCGTTGCCGAGATCTTCTGCGGATCGATCGAATTGTTGCGGCATGGATGTGCTCTGGCTGGGGGGACTGAGAGATCGATACTAGAGCAGAATTTCCGCCGGCCGAAACTGTTCGCCGATCACATCTTGAGGGCAGGGGCATGATGTCCGTTGCCGCCTTGCCGTGGCAGCCAGTCCCTGTAATCTGGCCAGAACATATGAATATGGGAAGGGATCGATGGGAGGAGTTTTGGAGGGCGTGCGCGTCCTCGATTTCGGGCGCTATATCGCAGGGCCCTATTGCGCGACCTTGCTGGCCGAATTCGGCGCCGAGGTCATCCGCGTGGAAAAGCGCGACGGCAGCGAGGATCGCTTCGTGGCGCCGGTCGGCGAGGGCGGCGAAGGCGCGCTGTTCCTGCAGGTCAACCGCAACAAGAAGTGCATCACGCTCGATCCGATGAAGCCGGAAGGGCAGGAGGTGATGCGCCGCCTGATCGCGACCGCGGACGTCGTCGTCGCCAATCTGCCGCCGCAGACCCTGCGCGCGATGAAGCTCGACTACGACTCGCTGAAGGCGATCAAGCCCGACATCATCCTGACGACCGCCACCGCGTTCGGCGGGCCGGGGCCATGGTCCGACCGCGTCGGCTTCGATGGCGTCGGCCAGGTCATGTCGGGCTCGGTGTACATGACCGGTGCTGGCGACCCGCCATATCGGGCCGCGGTGAACTGGGTCGATTTCGGCACGGCGCTGCATTGCGCGTTCGGGACGCTTGCAGCCCTGATCGAGCGCGGCAAATCCGGACGCGGGCAGATCGTCGAGGGCGCGCTGCTCGCCACCGCGCTGTCCTTCACCAATGCCACGCTGATCGAGCAGGCCGTCATCAATGTCAATCGCGTGCCGACGGGCAATCTCGGCCAGACTGCAGCACCGGCCGACATCTACCGCACCAAAGACGGCTGGGTGCTGTGCCAGGTCACGGGGCATCCGCTGTTCAAACGCTGGGCGAAGCTGATGGGTGAGGAGGACCAGTGGCTGAACGATCCGCGCTTTGCCGACGACATCAGCCGCGGCAATAACGGCCCCGTCATCAGCGCGCGGATGGCGCGCTGGTGCGCCGAGCGCACCACGCAGGAGGCTGTCGACACGCTGGGCAAGGCCATGATTCCGACCGGGCCCGTCCTCAGCCCGCAACAGGCGCTGGACCATCCGCATATTCGCGCCGCCGGCTTCATGCAGGATGTCGAGTATCCCGGCCTGCCGAAACGCGCACCCGTGGCCCGCGCTGCCGTCCGGCTGTCGGAAACGCCCGGCGAGATCGCATCGCGTCCGCCGACGCTCGGCGAGCATACCGACCTCGTCCTGACGGAGCTTGGCTACGACGTGGCTGCGATTGCGGCGCTTCGGCAGGGCGGGATCGTCTAGGAAGCGCGCGCGCCTCACGCTAGGAGATTTTCATTGAGGACTCCGGTGGTCGTCAATACCATGGCAAGGTATTGATCGATCAAGCGTTCGACCGACGTGGCGGGGATGGTGGCAGGTTCAAAGAGAGCGCGTGGAGGCAGCGGCCGCGTCAAGCTCGAGGAGGTCGCCCGCAAGGCCAATGTCTCGACCGCGACCGTCTCGCGCGCCTTCAACGAACCCGACAAGGTCTCCGAAGAGGTCAGGCAGCGGGTCAAGGACGCCGCACGCGCGCTGAACTGGATTCCCAATGCTGCGGGACGGGCGCTGGCCTCGCGCCGGACGCATATCGCCGGCGCCATCATCCCGACCCTGGACGACGAAATCTTCGCCCACCAGATCGGCGGCATGCAGACCGTCTTCAGCGAACGCGGCTTCACGCTGTTCCTGGGCTGCTCGAACTACGATCCGGACGAGGGCTTGCGGCAGGCCGAAGCGATGCTTGCGCGCGGCGTGGAAGCAATTGCCGTGGTCGGTGAAAATCATCCCCCCGAGCTCTTTGACGCGTTTAACTCGCGCGGCATTCCCTATGTCGTGACATACTCATACAACAAGCTGTCACCGCATCCGTGCATCGGCTTTGACAATCGCGCCGCGTTCAGCCGCATGACGGAGCATCTGCTGTCGCTCGGCCATCGCCGGTTTGCCGCCATCTTCCAGCCGGACACCAACAACGACCGCGTCAAGGAAAGGCTTCGCGGCGTCAGCGAAGCGCTCGCGGCCGCGGGTTTGGAAATTGCGGCGCAGGATCTGATGATGGGTCCCTCGACGCTGGAGTTCGGCGCGGCCAGCTTTGCCGGATTGATGACGCAAGCCGTCGACATCCGGCCGACCGCGATCGTTTGCGGCAACGACAATCTGGCGCTCGGTGCGTTGATGGCCGCGCGGGAATGCGGCCTCGACGCGCCCGGGGATTTTTCGATCACCGGCTTCGATGATCTTGCGATTTCATCGCGCTTTTCTCCGGGGCTTACGACGATGAAGGTCGACAATCAGGAGATCGGTGTCCTGGCGGCCAACGAGCTCCTCGCCGTGATCGCGGGCCGGCAAGCGCAGGCGCAGTCGCGCGAAGTCGTGCCTGTTCTGAAAATCCGCGACAGCGCAGGTCACGCGAGGGGCGCCTGATCCCGCAGAGAGCGGTCGTCTCTTCGATAGCGCGCCTGGTCCCGCCAAGAGGGCGGCTTCCCGCGCAAAAGGGCCGCTTGACTCCTCATATGTAAGCGCTTACATAGCCGCGTTTTAAACGCCATGAGCGCAACCGGCGGGCCCCTCGCCGGATGAGACGGAGAGGAAACGACAATGCGGAATAGCGTTTTGCGGTGGGCCAGAAACTGTTCGATGGCGGTTTCGCTGCTCTTGCCGATGATGGGAACGGCGAGCCCCGCGGCCGCCGAGGAGAAGCTCGTCGTTTGGTGGAACAAGGGCTACTACAAGGCCGAGGAAGACGCGCTGCTCGCCGTCATCAAGAAGTTCGAGGCCAAGACCGGGGTCAAGGTCGAGCTGTCGCAATATGCGACGCAGGACATGATGCCGAAGCTGGTGGCGGCGCTCGATGCCGGCAGTCCGCCCGACGTGACCTATGCGGACACCTACCATTTCCAGGGCGCCGGCAAGTGGGCCTCCGAGGGCAAGCTGGTCGATCTCGGCTCCGTGCTCGCACCGATCAAGGGCGAGTTCTCCCCGCAGTCGCTCGAAACGGTCATGCTGTACAACGACAAGACCAAGGCGAAGGCCTATTACGCCTTCCCGCTGAAGCAGGCGACGCTGCATCTGCATTATTGGAAGGACATGCTGGAGGAGGGAGGTCTCAAGGAGACCGACATCCCGAAGGACTGGAAGGGCTATTGGTCGTTCTGGTGTGACAAGGCGCAACCGGCCGTGCGCAAGGCGTCCGGCAAGCGAATCTACGGCGTCGGCCATCCGATGGGCGTCGACGCCACCGACAGCTTCATCTCGTTCCTGGTGTTCATGGACGCCTACAACGTCGTGCTGGTCGACGACAACGGCAAGCTCCTGGTCGACGATCCCAAGGTGAAGGCGGGCCTCGTCGCCGCCATGACGGACTATGTCGAGTTCGCCGCGAAAGGCTGCACGCCGCAATCGGCGACGAGCTGGAAGGATCCCGACAACAACGTCGCCTTCCACAACAAGACGACGATCATGACCCACAATTCGACGGTTTCGCTCCCCGGCAAATGGCTCGACGACGCCGGCAACGAGACGCTCACCGCCGAGCAGCGCGACGAAGCCAAGAAGAACTATAATGACCGCATCCGCACCATGGTCTGGCCCAACAAGCCGGATGGTACGCCGGTCCACACCCGCGCCTCCGTGGTGGTCGGCCTGATCTTCGAGCAGGCCAAGAACAAGGACCGCGCCAAGGAGTTCGTCTCGTTCCTGCTGCGCGACGAGAACCTCCAGCCCTATGTCGAAGGCGCGCTCGGCCGCTGGTTCCCGGTCAAGACGGCCGCACAGAAGTCCGCCTTCTGGGACGGCGACGTTCATCGCCGCGCCGTGCGCGACCAGTTCTTCGCCGGCGTCGGCGGCTACGAGATGAGCAAGAACTACAAGTTCACCACCCTCAACAACGAGAACGTCTGGATGAAGGCCGTGAACGCCATCGTCACCAACAAGGTGCCGGTCGACAAGGCCGTCGACGACATGATCGCACGCATCAAGGAAGTGGCCGGCAACTGATCGCCGGCCCGAACAGCTACGCTCACGCGTTGCAAGACGCGTGAGCGGCAGGCTCCTGCCTGTCAACAATTTCAACGCCTGGGAGCCGATTTGTGACCGCAACCATCAAGGGCATCATTCCGGTGATGCTGACGCCGTTCACCGAAGCCGACGCAATCGACTATGCGGGCCTCGAAAACCTCGTCGAATGGTACATTGCCAACGGCGCGGATGCGCTGTTCGCCGTGGCCCAGTCGAGCGAGATGCAGTTTTTGAGCCTCGAGGAGCGGGTCGCGCTGGCGCGCTTCGTCGTGCGGCAGGCGGCGGGCCGGGTGCCCGTCATCGCGTCAGGCCACGTCAGTGAATCCCGCGACGATCAAGTGACCGAGCTGACCTCCATCGCCGCGACCGGCGTGGACGGACTGGTGCTGGTGACGAACCGGTTCGATCCGAAGGGGCAGGGCGGCACCGTCTTCATGGATCATCTGCGCCATCTGCTCGATGCGCTGCCCGCCGATCTTCCGCTCGGCCTCTACGAATGTCCCGCGCCGTTCCGGCGGCTCATGTCCGACGACGAGCTGGCGTTCTGCGCCGAGAGCGGGCGCTTCGCGATCCTCAAGGACGTGTCCTGCGACCTCGAGACGGTGAAGCGTCGCGTGGCGCTGACGAAAAACTCCTCGCTCGCCATCGTCAACGCCAATGCGGCGATCGCCTTCGACGCCATCAGAAGCGGATCCGCCGGCTTCACCGGCGTGTTCACGAACTTCCATCCCGATCTCTACAAATGGCTGTTGACCGATAGCGCGCGGCATCCGGCGCTGGCGGACGATCTCTCCGTCTATCTCGCCCTCGCGGCGATGGCCGAGCCGATGGGATATCCCAAGCTGGCCAAGCTGTACCATCAGAGGCTCGGCACGTTCGCCTGCGCCCACAGCCGGACCATCGATTTCGACATCCGTGAGCGCTTCTGGGCGCTCGATGCACTGCTCGACAAGATCATGCAGGGGCAGGCGAGCTTCCGCGCAAGGATCGCGGCCACGCGCTGATCGCGGCTCTCGCAAATCTCGATGATATGGGGCGATCGTCGCGTGACTGCGGCAGAGCGGCACCATCTATCGGATGCGTACTGGGCTCGTGCCCTCACTCCGCGCTGCGCTTCCAGGCGCCGGTGCCCAGCTTGCCCGTGATCACCGCGAGTGTATCGCGGATCTCGTAGGCGCCGCCATCGCTATAACCCGAAAGGCCCCTTCGGGCTTGTAGGGTCCAGTGGCCATTTGCAGCAATCATCGTGCCTTCGTGCGGATGGGCCGAGCGCTGCGGCACGGCGTGGAATTTGTAAGTGCCGTCGTTCATGATCTGCCAGATCCAACGCGATTGTCCGCGGCGGCCCGGTACCATGATCTCCCAGGTGCCCACCAACGCAGGATCGATCGTCGATGACATCGACGCGCCTGACGGTGCCGGGGACGCGACAGCCGGAAGCGGGGCGACAGGTTCCGCTCCCTCGGCGCCGCCCTTTGGTTGCCCGGCCAGGTAAATCCCTTGCGAGACAGCGAGCCCTAGACGAACGGCTGCTGCTCGTTTCGGGTGGCTTCCATCACTTCGTCGCGGACGTTGCGGAACATGAACGTGACCTCGACGCCCGGTGTCTCGATGTTGCGAAGGAGCGCCGCTGCAAACGGACTGTTACGCGTGTCGCCGTCAAGCGCCGTGGTGCCGTCTCGTGCGGCATAAGCGACCAGAACGTTGCCGACGGGCTCGATGCGACCGAGCCCGCTGGTCGGCGTCCCCCGGGTGGCGAGCGTGCGGTTCATCCTGGCGGCAAATGGATTATTGCGGCAGGCGTCGAGGATGACGAGGCCAAGGCTCGTGGTATTGGAAACCTGCAACATCACGCTCTGCAGGCTGATGGCTTCGTTTGCCGCGTCCGTGTCCCGCTTCAGTTCTGCGTCGATCGGGATCAGCCAGTTTTCGCCATTGATCTCCATGCCATGGCCCGCGAAATACACGGTCGCCATATCGGCTCCGGCGGCGTCGCGCCCCAATGCGATCAGGCCGCGACGCATCTCGTCGAAGCTGGCATTGGTGACCAGACGGACCGAGAAGCCGAGCCGCTTCAGCGCTGCAGCTATGTCGCCGGCGTCGTTTGGCGGATTGAGCAGCGTGGGCACGTTCCTGTAGGCGCCGTTGCCGATCACCAGCGCGACGCGCCTGCCTTCCGCCGCGGCGCCGGTCGGCATCAGGCCTGCCGCGGCAGTCGCAAGGGTCAGTCCCGAAACAAATTCGCGTCGGTCCATTGGGATCTCGCTTGCTTGAACGAGATCCATCGTACAACAACCGATTTGGAGTAGCCACGGGTCGAACTCAGAGCGAGCTGCCGCCGCAGATGACGAGTTGCTGTCCAGTGATGGCGGCCGCTTCCGTCGAGAGCAGGAAGGCCACGGCGGCTGCGACTTCCTCCGGGCGGATGAAGCGGCCGATCGGCGGCAGCTTTGGCATGACATTGGCGCGCGAGGGATCCTTCAGCATCGGCGTCTCGGTTGCGGCGGGGGCAACGACGTTGACGGTGATGCCGCGAGGTGCGAGCTCGAGCGCCCAGGACCGCGCCAGCGCGACCAGCGCCGCCTTGGTCGCGGCATATTGCCCGCGGCCCGCGGCGCCCGATGCGGTGCGGCTGCCTATGAAGACGATGCGTCCGCCGTTCGGCAGGCGCGGCGCCAGCGCGTTGGCGAGGCGCCCGGCGACGTCGACATGCAGCCGCCACATCGCCGCGCCGTCGTCATGGTCGAGCGATCCGAGCGCACCGACCTTGAGCAGGCCCGCGGCATGAACCAGCGCGGTCGGCGTGAAGCCTGCCAAGGCGTCGGCAATGCTGTCGACATCATCGAGGTCGAGCGACAAATGATCGAACGCCGGATGGTCGAACGTCGCAAGGCGGCGGCTGATCCCGGTGACGCGCCAGCCGTCGCGCAGCAGCTGCTCGACGATCGCCGCACCAATCCCCGAGCTTGCGCCCGTCACTAGCGCGTGCGGCCTCTTGTCCATGCTCTCAGTCCCGGATGGCGCGCTTCACCCATGGCTCGGTCACGCGCACATATTTGATCGCGCGGCGATGGAAGGTGAAGGCCATGTGGATCGCCCCGTCGGCGGTCTCCTTGACCGAAGGATAGGACAGTTCGCGATTGGTCTGATCGCGTGAATTGTTGGTCATGCAAAGGCCGTCACCGGTCTCGACATTGCGCTTGCTCCACGTCCGCCCGCCGTCGGCGGAGACGGCCAGCGTCATCGGCGCCCGCGGCGCGCCCCAGAACGCGGTGCGTTCATCCGTTCTTTTGCCGTCGCCGGCGAGCACGGGCGGCAAATCGTCCTCGATCTCGTCATAGAGCGAGAGGCGGCGCCCGGTCGCATCCCTGGCGCTGGAATCGTTGAAGACCAGCGCGAGATGACCGTTGCCAAGTCGCGTGACCTGGATCGAGGAGTTGTTGTTGGGCAGCACGGTCTGGACCGGCGCCGACCAGGTGCGGCCGTGATCGGTGGACCGGCTCTGATAGATGTTGTCCGCCCAGCGGCTGCGGTAGAGGGCAATCAGCGAGCCGTCGTCGAGGCGCGCGATACACATATGCACGCAGCCGCGGCTGCCGGGGACGTCGACGTCGCGCCAGGTCGCGCCGGAATCGGACGAGATCTTCACCGCGCTGGTGTCCTCGTCGCCGTTCCATTTCCGTCCCGGGGTGCTGTGGCAATAGAACACCGGCAGCAGCCAGTCGCCATTGTCGAGCACGACGATCGGCTGCCGGATGAAGGTGCCGCGGCCGCGCTGCTCGGGAAACAGCGTCTCGATCGGGCCCCAGTTCTTGCCGTTGTCGCGGGAGAGGCGGCGGCGGATCAGCGCGGTGTCCTGGTTTCCCGCCAGCTGCGCCGTCCACATCAGCCACAGCGTGCCGTCAGGTGCGGGAAACAGCACCGGGTTCTGCTCCGAACGTCCGTTGTCGTCGGACAGCTTTTCGGCCGGAGACCACTGCGTCGCGCCGCGGGGCAGGCGCGAAAAATAGACCGAGATGTCCGACATGCCCTCCTGCGTGCCGCCGAACCAGACGCAGGCCAGATCGCCGTTCGCGAGCGGCATCAGATTGGCGGCGTGGTTCTGCACGCAAGGCGAGGGAATGAAAGCGTCGGACCGGTCGGGATCGCCGGCGGCCGGGCGAACGACGCCGTCGGCGGCGGTCCCGATGTCGGTGGTCACGATCTCGGTATCGATGATCATGTCGAAGTCCTTTCCATCAATGCATTTGGCTGCGACGTCGCGGCGGCGGCCGGAGCGCGGCCCATCACCAGGCGCTCGACCGCCATCACCACCAGCGGTGTCGCGGCCGCGACATACATGTTGTCGATACCGAAGGGGTTTCCGAGCATGTACCAGGCCGTCGTCGAGATCGCGGCGCCGATCAGGCCCGCGGTGGCGCCGCGGTTGCTGGCAAACAGCGGCAGATAGAATCCCATCATCGCGATGATGGTGATCGACAGGCGCAGCGCGCGCGTGAAGAACGACAGCTTGAGGATTTCCGGGATGAAGAAGACGAAGACCAGCGGTGCAATGCCGATCGCCACCGAGAACAGGCGGGTCATCTTCAGCTCCCGCTCGGGCGTCGGCTTCCAGTAGGGGACGTAGAAGTCGCGCACCACCAGCGAGGCGATCGCGAGCGCAACCGTGCAGACGCTGACGAAGATCGAGGCGACGAGCGAGGTGGTCACGAAAGCCGAGGCCAGCGGCGGCATCTTCTCCAAAAACACCGGCAGCGCGTAGAGGCTGTTCATGTCGGGATAGAGGAATTTCGCCGCGACGCCGATCAGGGCGAGCAGAAATCCGAGCGGCAGGCAGAACGCCGCCGCATAGAAGGTGGCCCTGCGCGCGTCATCAGCGCTCGGCGTCGAGGAGATCGCCTGCACGATGAACTGGGTCGAGAAGATCGCGCCGACGGTGCCGAAGGTCCAGGCGAAGATGGTCGCAAAGCCGATCTTGCCGTCCCAGCTGAAGTAATAGGCGGGCAGCTTGGCCTGGATCGGCGCGATGCCGCCGGTCAGCGACATCGCAACCGAGAATATGATGACGATACCGACGACCTTGATGGCGCTGTGCAGGATCGTCACCCAGGCGACGCCCTTCAGCCCGCCGAACACGTAGTAGAAGGTGCTGACCACGGCGATGATGCACATCGCAACGGGCATGCTGACATGCAGTGCGGTGGCGATCGCGGCTGCGCCGCTCACATAGTTGCCGACGTTCACGAGCGGCAGCGCGTAGATCATGATCACCGACACCGTGAGCATGGTCGACTTGCCGTATTTCTGCGCGATCGCCGCCGAGATGGTGTATTCGCCGGAACTGTAGAGCTTCTTCACCATCAGGAACCCGAACAGCAGGAAGCCGATCGAGGCGCCGAGCACGGCCCACCCCGCCGCGATGCCCGACTGGAACGCTTCCTGCGCCGTGCCGACGGTCGATTTGGCGCCGACGAATTCGGACATCATCAGCACGCCGACGACCACCGCCGGCATCGCGCGTGCGCCCGTCATGAACTGATCGCTGGTCCTGCTGCGCAGTTTGAACGTGAGCCAGGACGTGAAGGCGATGTAGGCGACGATCATTGCGACGATGAGCGTGCTGTCGCCATTGAGGATGGCTTGCATCGATGACGTTTCCTCTGGTGGCGCGGATGCGGTGTTGTGAGCCCGCTTGGTCCCGCTGCAGTTTGTTCGGAATGCGAACAATTGTTCTTTAATTTCATTATTCCTGCCCGCACGTCCCGCGTCAAGCGCGCGCAGCGGTGCGGTGCTGCAACGCGCCCGGTCGGGCAGTCATCGCCGCTGCATGTTCAAAGGGTTGCAGGCCAAAGAAAAAAGTGTCGGTGGGACAGTGCGGCGGGACGGTCGGCGCACGGCCGACGTCATGCGCAGGGAATCCGAGGTCCTGCCGTTCCGGGGTCAGTTCGACTTCAGCGCCACCTTGGCGACCTCGGCCATCCAGCTGGACGCGACGGGCAAAATCGCGTCGTTGAAATCGTAGCGCGGGCCGTGCAGCTCGGCGCCGTCGCGCAATTCACCGTTGCCGATCCAGGCGAAGGCGCCGGGGCACTGCTTGAGGAAGAAGGCAAAATCCTCGCCGGCCATGCTCGGCGCGAGATCGCGTCGCACCTCGGTCTGCACCCTCTCCGCGGCAAGGCGCGCCAGGCCCGCCTCGGCAGGCGTGTTGACCACCACGCCGACGCCCATGACGATTTCGGGCGTGACCTTGACGCCGAAGGTCGTTGCAATGCCTGCGCAGACCTCTCCGATCCGCGCCAGGATGACGTCCTTCACCGCGTCGCGATGATACCGCAGCGTGCCGCCGATGGTGACGCGTCCCGCGATCTGGTTGCGCGCCGTGCCGCCTTCGAGCGTACACAGCGAGAGCACGGCGGTGTCGAGCGGATCGATGCTGCGCGACACGACCGATTGCAGCGCCACGATCAGGTGTCCCGCCGCCATGACGGGATCGCGGGTCAGATGCGGCATGCCGGCATGTCCGGCATGGCCGTCGATGGTGATGCTGACGCGTCCGCCGGAAGCCATCACGACGCCGTCGTGGACCGCGATGGTGCCGGCTGCGAGCCCCGGCCAGTTGTGGAAGCCGAACACCCGCGTCATCGGAAAGCGGTCGAACAGGCCCGCCCCGACCATCGCGCGCGCGCCGCCAAGGCCTTCCTCGGCCGGCTGGAAGATGAAGTCGACGGTGCCGCTCCAGCCGGTGTCGGCCACCAGCAGCGCGGCCGCGCCGAGCAGCGAGGCGGTGTGCCCGTCATGACCGCAGGCATGCATCACGCCTGATGTCGTCGAGGCGTAGGGCAGGCCGGTGTCCTCGGTGATCGGCAGCGCATCCATGTCGGCGCGCAGGCCGACGCGGCCCTGCGCCGCCCCTCGCGTCAGCGTCGCAACGACGCCGTGGCCGCCGATGCCCGCTTCGAAGGGAATGCCGAGCTCGGTGAGCTTCTCCTGCACGAAGGCCGAGGTGGCCTTCTCGTGGAGGCCCAGTTCCGGGTGCGCATGCAGATGCCGGCGCCACTGGGTCAGTTTCTGGTGCAGCTCGGGGGGCAAGGCGGGGATCTTTCGTAAGGAGGGCCGGCTAATGCCAGCATAGCCGAATATTGAGCCGACCCGTCAAGCGCCTGCGAGTGTCTCGCGTGCAGCAACATCGTCATGGCCGGGCATAGCCGTCCGAAGGACGGCGTCGCTTCCGCTCGCCTATGACCCGGCCATCCACGTCTTGCTTCGGCCATGACGGATTGCCCTACGGCGAGAGCTTCGCCAGTCCTTTCCAGTCGAAGCTGATGCCATGGCCCGGCCGGTCCGGCGCCACGGCCTTGCCGTCCGCGAGCACCAGCGGGTGCTCGATATACTTGTCCAGCCCGAATCCATGCGCTTCCAGATACGAGCGGTTCGGACAGGCCGCGAGCAGATGCACCGTGATGTCGTGCGCGCCGTGGCTGGTGACCGGGAGATTGAACGCCTCCGCCAGCMGCGCGATCTTCATGAACGCACTCACGCCGCCGCAATTGGTGACGTCAGGCTCGGGATAGGATACCGCGCCCGCGACGATGTAGTTCTTGAACTCCCACAGCGAGCGCAGATTCTCGCCGGCCGCGATCGGCACGCCGCCGGCCTGCATGATGCGGGCATGGCCCGCGACGTCGTCGGGGATAACAGGCTCCTCGAGCCAGGTGAGGTCGTAGGGGACGAAGGCGCGGGCGGCGCGAATCGCGTCCTCGACCGTCCATTTCATGTTGGCGTCCGCCATCAGCGGAAAGCCGTCGCCGAGATGTTTGCGCATGGCCGCGACGCGCGCGACGTCGGATTTGRGATCGGGCCGGCCGACCTTCATCTTGATGGCGCGAAAGCCCTTGGCGAGATTGCCGTCGGTCTGCGCGAGCAGCGCCTCGACGGAGAGATCGAGGTCGATGCCGCCGGCATAGCAGGGCACGTGCGCATCGAAGCCGCCGAGCAGGCGGAACAGAGGCAATTTCGCGCGCCGCGCCTTCAGGTCCCACAACGCGATGTCGAGCGCGGACAGTGCCAGCACCGCCGGTCCGCCGCGCCCGCCATAATGCAGGCCCCACCAGACGTGATGCCAGATCGCCTCGGTGTCGTCGGCCTCGCGTCCTTCGACGAGTGGCGGGATCTCGCGTTTGAGGATGTCGGCAGTCGCCCCGCCATTGCGCCCGACCGTGTAGGTGTAGCCGACGCCCTCGGCGCCGTCGGCATCGCGGATGCGGCAGGTGATCAGCTCGAACGCCGCGATCTCGCCATGCGTCGAGTCCGACAGCGTGACGGGGAGGGGGATCCGGTAGAACCCGGTCTCGATTGTCGAGATGCGTGCCATGTTTCCTTCCTGCTTTTCCTTGCAGGCTAGGCCGACAGGCATCGGCGGGCAACCGCGGGCGATGCAGGGCAGTTCTGTAGGATGGGTAGAGCGAAGCGAAACCCATCATCTTCGTTACCGCGGCGATGGGTTTCGCTGCACTCTCCCCATCCTGCGGACGACTTCATGCGAAGAAACGACGCAGCTCCGCCGCAACGCGAATCGGGTCGCCTTCGTTGTCTGCCGCGATGTGTCCGGCGCCCTTGAATTCAACGCGCGTCGCGTTCGGCAGGATCGCGGCGAGAGCATCGAGAGCGGTGGCGAGATAGCCCTGGCTCCGATCGCCGCCAAGCAGCAGCGTTTCCGTGCTCAAGCTCCTGAAGCGGTCAAGGTCGCCGGCTTTCTCCGCAATCAGCTCGATGTCGTAGTGGACCGTGGGGATGAGCGTGGCCAGAGGCGGCCCGTTGCCAACGGCCGCGTTGGGACGGAGCCGCATCATCATGGCGAAGAACGATTTAAGGACAGGCGCAGGGAGCCTTGTCATGATCTCGTTGTCGCCGGTGCCTTTGAGCACGGCAACAAGGGCGCCCGGCAGATCCCCCTTCGCCAGGGCCGCCTCATAGCCAGCGGCCCAGTAGCGCGGCTGGACCCCGCCGAATTCGAGCGGCGGCTCGTAAAGCGTGAGGCGCGCGATCGCCGGATTGGCGAGCGCGGTGTGCATGGCAACCAAGGCCCCGGCGCTCAATGCAAACACATTTTGTGCGCCCGTCTCGGCGAGAAGCCGGCCGAGATCATCGATCTCGGTCGCCATGCAGTGGTCGGGCCGGAACGGTCCGCTCAGACCACGACCGCGCCGGTCCGGGATGAGAACGGTGAAGCGGTCGGCCAGCGCTGCGCCAAGGTCAGTAAAGCTCGCTGCGCTCTGCAGCGCGCCATGGAGCAGCACCAGTCCGGGGCCTGAGCCCAGTTGCCGATATCCAATGACGGTGCCGTCATTGGCGACAAATGATCTCTCTGAGCTCACGCGCGACGCGCCTCACCGCATCGTCGCGAGCTGCACGGCCAGCGCGCAGGCGCGGTCGTATTCGTCGAGGTTGATCCACTCGTCGATCGTGTGCGCCTCGTTCTGGCCGGCACCGAAGGTCACGGTGGGAACGCCGTGGCGGACCATCCAGTTGGCATCGAGGCCGCCATTGGCGGTGCGGACGTTCGGGGTGCCGCCGACCGCGGACACCGCCTCGACCGCGCGTTTGACGACGGGGAGATTGTCCTTCATGCGGAACGGAAAATAGTCGGTCTCGGCCTTGAACTTGATCTTGCCGGACTTGCCCTGCGCGTTCGTCACCTTCTTGGCGGCCTTCTCGAACGCGGCCTTGTAGGCCTTGGTGATCTCCTTGAAGAACTTTCCGTCGTGGCTGCGGCTCTCGCCGCGCACATGGACGTAGTCGGTGACGACGTTGGTGGCATCGCCCGCCGGGCGGCCCTCGCCGCCGGTGACGGGGCCGACATTGCTGGTGCCTTGGCTCTTGCCCTTCACGACCTTGCCGAACCAGCCGCTGGACTTCACGTCTGCAAGCGCGAGCGCCATGATCATGGTCGAGGAGATGCCGCGCTCCGGTGCAACGCCGGCATGCGAGGCGCGGCCGAAGATCTCAACATTCCAGCGGTCCGCGCCGACGGCGCCGATGATGACGTTGGAGGCCGAGCCGCCGTCATAGTTGAAGGCCATCGCCGGCGAGCCGAGCTCGTCCAGCTTGACGTGGCGCGCGCCGTAGAGCCCGCTCTCCTCGCGCACGCAGAACAGCAGCGTGATCGGGGGATGATCGAGCTTCTGCTTGGCGAGCTCGGCGGCCAGCGTCACCAGCACGCCGCAGCCGCAGCGGTTGTCGCCGCCGAGCGCGGTCTTGGCCTCGTTGACGATCTTGCGGCCGGATTTCTTCGGCTTGGCGCCGGCACACAGCGGCACGGTGTCCATGTGGGTCATGAACATGATGCGCGGCTGGTTGTGCAGCGCGCCGCGGCCGGGCAGGTCGACGATGAGGTTACCGGTCTCGGTCGGCACGGGAATGCGGGTGTTGGCGTCGTCGAGCCGGATCGCCTTGGACGGCACGCCGCTCTCCTTCAGCGCAGCGGTGAGCTCACGCCCGATCGCCGCCTCCTGTCCGGTGACGCCCTCGACGGAGAGGAAGCGCATGAGGCGATCGGTGGCGGCTTTGGTATCGACAGGCATGAGATGGTCCTTTGATGCACGGTACGCGTCAGCATCCTTCGCTGCGCCGTGTTTCGCAAGGCCTCTCGGACAGTCCGGTGAGTTTTAGGGCGGGGCAGGGACGACCGCATCAAAGCCACGGCGGCTGTTGGCGGCGGCGCGCCGAACACGACGCGCCGCCGACGCTTTCGGCACAAAAATCAGTATCGCGCGACGAGCGGGGCGACAGCCGTATTGAATCGCCAATTCACGCCGAGCATGACGGTTTGCATGTTCTGCCGGACGCTCGCCGGGAAGAAGGGAGTAGCACATCCGGGACTGCTGGTGCAGTTCAGGGTGTAGCCGTTCGTTCCAAAGTCGAAATAATTGTATTCGGCCTTCAACGACAGGTTTGGCAGCAGCGCATATTCGAGGCCGGCGCCGACGACGAATCCCGTCACATCGCGCGACCCCTTGAAATCAACCGAGAAGGCGGCGAAATCGGTCTGCGTCATCTGATAATTGAAGTGAGCGAAGGCGGCGCCGCCCTTGGCGTAAAACAGCACGCGATCGAAGGCGTAGCCGATGCGGCCGGTCGCGGTGGCGACGCGATCGAGCTGGGTCGTCAGCAGGAAGCCGGCGGCGCCGCCCGGAATCAGTGTCGTGCTGGTGTCCTTCATGTCGGCCCAATCGAACTGGCCTTCGAGGCCGACCACCAGGGAGCCGACCTGATAGTCGCAGCCCCCTTGCACGCCAGCGAGCCAGCCGCTGTTGTGATCGGCATTGAATGTTTGCCCGACGATGGGCTGCTGCTCGTTGACCCCGCGGCCACCGCCGCCATTGCCGCCGACATAGCAACCGGTCCAGGAGAACGCCGGGGCCGCAGGCGCCGCCTTGTACGGCATCGACACGTCCGCCGCCATGGCCGAGGTCAACGTCGAAACGGCCAGCGCAATGGCGCTGAAAAGGGTTTTGGTGGTCATGCGAGGATCTTCCTTCAACTAACGGCAATGGCGCCTGAGGCGCATCGTGCGTGTCGGCATCGCACAGGCCAGCGACTTCATCTGGTGAGTTGTCCGACTTCGCGATCCGGTCACAATATCCGGCGAGTCATGCGGCGGCTGTAACCACCGGGTCACAGTGGAAATAACGGCCACTGCAGGTTGCGACTTTTCACAGAGGCTGGCGCGACAGGACGAATCGGGAGCATCCCCTGCGCCACGCTGTTGTACGAGGCTGCTTCACGCAGTGCGCGTATAGGCCAGGAAGATCAGCGCGCCCAGAAGAAGCGCCGCCGCCATGAACAGCAGCACCGCCGGCAGCCCCGCGAACGCCGCCACCGCGCCCGTCATCGACTGCATCAGGGCGGCGCCGAGGAAGAAGGCGAGGTTGATCGCCGCGAGCGCCTTGCCCGCGGTTTGCGCATCGACCAGCTGCCGCGACATGCCGAACAGCAGCGGCTGGGCGGAGGTCGCAAGGCCGATGAGCACGAACAGCACGAGATCATATTGCGGCGGCATCACGGGCACGCCGAACAGCATCGAGACCGCATAATGCGGCGCCCCCAGCGCCATCAGCGCCAGCAGCAGCGCGCCGACCATATGCGTGCCCGCCACCAGCTCGCGGCGGCGACTGAGCCTGCGGTCGATCATGCCGATGCACAGGGGACCTGCGATCATAGCCAGCGTGAATGCGCCGAGCTGGTTGCCGGCCTCGACCCGCGTCAGTCCCTTGATCTCCATCAGCCAAGGTCCGCCCCACAGGCCGCGCAGCACCAGCGAGGTCGCAAGCGACACCAGCGCCAGCGCGATCAGGCCACGCAGGGGGCGCGAGAGCCCGAGCCGCAGCACCTCGATCATCTGCGACAGCGGCGAGGACTCGTCCTTGTGCTCGGCCGGTTGCCTCGGCACCAGCAAGAACACGGCGAGCGCGACGAGGACGCCGCCGAGCGCCGAGATCCAGAATCCGGCGCGCCAGCCGTAATGATCGACCACGAAGGCGAGCGGGCTCGACGACAGCAGCATGCCGATATTGCCGATCGAGAGGATCGCGCCGGACCATAGCCCGAACCGCGCCGCCGACAATTGCTTGGCCGCCAGCGTCATCGGGCACATCAGCATGCCCGACGTCGCGATGCCCAGCATCACCTGCCCGACCGCAAAGCTTTCCGGCCCCGTCGCGAATCCCGACGCGATGGCGCCGATCACGGTTCCCATAAGCAGGCTCAGCGACACCGGCCGCACGCCAAAGCGATCCATCGCCGCACCGACCGGGATCTGCGCGGCGGCAAAGGCAAAGGGATAGACCGAGGTGAGGCTCGCCAGCGCCTGCGGCTCGATGTGGAAATCCGCCGCCATCAGGTCGAGGCTGACGGCGGGAATCGTGCGCAGCAAGGTCGAGAGCATGTGCCCGCAGGCGAGCGCAAGCAGCGCAAAGATCAGCGCGCGGGTGCCATCTCCCGCGTTATCAGTAGCAACCGCACTCATCAGCGTCCCGTCCCGGCGAGGGTTTCGGCCGGGTTACACGATTGGCGGGACGGTGCCAATGGGGGAGGGCCGATCCGGTGCGCGATGCTTTGTGTCTTCCGGAGCCCCGCTGATCGAGGCATGCCCCGCGTCGATGCCGCTGAAATTGCGATTCGTCGTTACGTCGCCAGTTGATGACGGGCGCTGTTCAATTCCTGCATTCCGATTTATCGAAGCACAGGTTCGATTGCTCGAGCCTGGAAAAGTCCTCTGTTGCAATGAATACGAGAAGTCCGAGCAGAACCATTGCTGCGATGTTGGAACGCATGCTGGGGCGGTTCTCGACAGTGGCGCGATGGTGTTCGAACTTCGAGAGGTCCAGCATGCGCAAGATGTTGTCGGGCCGTGCATCATCAGCCGGATCTCGGCCGCCTCCCGATCGCGTTCGAAACGGTACGACATTTCCCCGGTGGTTCGGTTGATCAGCCTTCATCCCGCGCCTCGTTCCCATCAAGCAGCGCTTGCTGAATTTCAATGATAGGGCCTGACTTGAGGCGAGCGGTCCTGAAATTCGCGATTGTTGGCGCAATTCAGCGTGATGCCGCGGTGACCTCTCACGTCTCTCCATTTCGTTTCTGTTTGTTTCTGCCTGTCCTTCGTTGGACGGCTTTGATCGAGCGACTGCGTTTTGCGACGAGCGAACATGAAAATTTGTACAGATTTTCGCACGCGATCGTCATTTTGACGCTGGGATTTTGTCCGCGATACTTCCAATCAGAGGCGGCGGTTTCACCTGCAATCAGTCGAGTCACCCGTAGGCAGGTACAAACAGTTAGAGGGCCATCAATTTGTCAACGCGACCGAAGCTCAGCGTTGCGCTGTTTGGAATCCTTGCAATAGCCGCGGTGGCCTATGGCGTGTGGTATGAGCTCCTCGGGGGCGTCAAGCCAGCCGCAGCGGCCGCCCAAAGCGCTGCCAGTCAGGCCGCGGCGAAGATTCCCGTCACCTCGTTCGTAGTGAAGAAGGCCGACTTTCCCGTGCGCGCCTACGGTCTCGGAGTCGTCTCGCCGTTCAAGACGGTGACGGTCAAGAGCCGCGTCGACGGTCAGATCATCAAGGTGTTCTTCAAACAGGGGCAGATGGTGAAGGAGGGCGATCCACTTCTGGAGATCGATCAACGCCCCTTTACCGCGGCTCTCGAGCAGGCGGTGGCGAAGAAGGCCCAGGACGAGGCCAATCTAAGGAACGACCGCTTGAACCTGGAGCGCTTTCAGAAGCTCGCGAAGCAGCAATTCGAGACCCAGCAAAATCTCGATACCCAGCAGGCCCTGGTCGATCAGATGATCGCGCAGGTGAAGGGCGACCAGGCCGCCATCGACAATGCGCAGACCAATCTCGGTTACACCTCGATCAAGGCGCCGATCAGCGGACGAACGGGTTTCCGGCTGGTTGACCCCGGCAACATCGTGCATGCCGCGGATACGACGGGGATCGTCACCATCGCCCAGCTGCAGCCGATCGCAGTGCAGTTCACGGAGCCTGAAGAGCAATTGCAGGCCATCGACAAGGCCTTTGACACCGGCGAGGTGCCGGTCGAGGCGCTGACCTCGGACGGAACCAGGACACTGTCGCAAGGCAGGCTCGTGGTCATGGACAATTCGGTGAACCAGGCCACCGGGACCATCAGCCTGAAAGCGCGCTTCGACAACAAGGACAATGCGCTGTGGCCCGGCCTGTCGGTGACCACGCGGATGCTGATCGATACGCGCAAGGACGTCATCGTCGTGCCGCAGGATGGCGTGCAGCACGGGCCGTCGGGTCTGTTCGCCTATGTGATAGGCGACAATGGCAAGGTCAGCGCGAGGCCGATCAAGGTCAGCCAGAGCGGCGATGCAAATGCCGTGGTCTCCGAAGGCCTGAACGTCGGAGACAGGATCGTGGTGGCCGGACAGTCACGCCTGTTCGATGGCGCACTGGTCGACGACAAGCCCCAGGCCGCGCCGACGGCGGATGCGAGCGCCAGCACTGCTCAGGCCAATAGCGGAACCAAGACCACCGGATCGGCTGACTGACATGGCTGGCGGTATCTCGGCTCCCTTCATTCGCCTCCCCATCGCGACGTCGCTGCTGATGGTCGGCATCGTCTTCGTCGGGATCATCGCCTATGCGCAATTGCCGGTGGCGCCGCTGCCGGAAGTCGACTTCCCCACCATCCAGGTCTCCGCCAACCTTCCCGGCGCGGATCCGGAAACGATGGCTTCTTCGGTGGCGCAACCGCTCGAATCGCAGTTTGCGCTCATTCCCGGCGTCTCGGAGATGACGTCGCAGAGCCAGACCAGCTCGACCCAGATCGTTCTGCAGTTCGATCTCTCGCGCAACATCRATGGCGCCGGCTCCGACGTGCTCGCCGCCATCAATGCCGCGAGCGGGCAATTGCCCAAGAACATGCCGACCCCGCCGACCTACAGAAAGGTCAATCCGGCCGACTCGCCCATTCTCACGCTCGGTGCCACCTCGACGACGCTGCCGATGACGCAGGTGTCCGACGAGACCTACACCAAGCTCGCGCAGGCGATCAGCCATATCAGCGGCGTCGGCCAGGTCAGTGTCGGTGGACAGCAGGCGCCGTCGATCCGTGTCCAGATCGATCCCGCCAAGCTGGTCGCCAAGGGCCTGTCGCTGGAGGATGTGCGCACCCCGCTCTCGGTGATCACCGTCAACAATCCCAAGGGAACCCTCAACGGCGACACGCGCACCTACACCGTCTATGCCAACGATCAGTTCACCAAGGCCGAGGCCTGGAACGACATCGTCATCGCCTATCGGAACGGCAGTCCCGTCCGTGTCGGCGACATCGGCCATGCCGTCAGTGCGCCGCTGGACAATACCCAGTACGGCTGGGTCGACGGCAAGCCCGGGGTGTTCCTGGTCATCTTCAAGCAGCCCGGCGCCAACGTCATCGACACCGTCGACAGCGTCATGAAGCAGCTGCCGCATCTGCAGGCCGGCATTTCGCCGGCCATCAAGGTCTCGGTGCTGTCGGACCGCACGCAGACGATCCGCGCGGCGGTGAAGGACGTGCAGTTCACGCTGCTGCTGACGATCGGCCTCGTCGTGATGGTGATCTTCGTCTTCCTGCGCAGCGTCTGGGCCACCATCATCCCGTCGATCACGGTTCCGCTCGCGCTGCTGGGCGCCTGCGCGCTGATGTGGATAGCCGGCTACAGCCTCGATAATCTGTCACTGATGGCCCTCACCATCGCGGTCGGCTTCGTGGTCGACGATGCCATCGTGATGCTGGAGAACATCACCCGCTACATCGAGGAGGGCGAGACGCCGATGGCCGCCGCGCTCAAGGGCGCCAGCGAAATCGGCTTCACGATCATCTCGATCTCCGTTTCGCTGATCGCGGTCTTGATTCCGCTATTGCTGATGAGCGGGATCATCGGCCGCCTGTTCCGCGAATTTTCGGTGACGCTCGCGATGACGATCGCCGTGTCGGCCCTGGTATCGCTGACGTTGACGCCGATGATGGCGTCGCGCTTCCTCAAATCGCACGACGAGGAGCATCACGGCAGGCTCTATATGCTCAGCGAGCGGATGTTCCAGGCCCTCGTGAACGGCTACGCGCGCGGCCTCGACCTCGTGCTGCGTTTCCGCTTCATCACCTTGATGGTGTTCTTCGCGACGATCGCGCTGACGGTCTATCTCTTCGTGATCATCCCCAAAGGGTTCTTTCCGCAGCAGGATACCGGGCTGATCACCGGAGTCGTCGAAACGTCGCAGGACGTGTCGATCGCCGATATGGCGAAGCACATGCAGGAGATCGGCGCGATCGTGCTGAAGGACCCTGCGATCGACCACATGGCGATGCGGATGGGCGGAAGCGGCAATACGCTCAACGACGGCACGATGTACATTACGTTGAAGCCGCGGGATGAACGCACCGACTCGGCCGACCAGGTCATCCGTCGTCTGCAGGTCCAGACGGCGAAGGTCCAGGGCGCGCGGCTCTATCTCCAGTCGGCGCAGGACGTTCGTGTCGGCGGCCGGGCCTCCCGGACGCAATTTCAGTTCACGCTGCAGTCGACCGACATGGACCAGCTCAACACATGGGCCCCGAAGCTGCTCGCGAAGATGAAGGAGATGCCCGAGCTTCGCGACGTCGCGTCCGACCAGCAGACGTCAGGCACCACGCTGACGCTGTCGATCGACCGCAATCAGGCCGCGCGTTTCGGGATCACGCCCGACGTGATCGACGCGACCCTGTATGACGCATTCGGGCAGCGGGAGATCGCGACATATTTCACCCAATTGTCGACCTACTATGTCGTCCTCGAGGTGCTGCCCTCGCTCCAGAAGAATCCGTCCACGCTGGAGCAGATCTACCTCCGCTCACCGACGACGGGGGGAGAGGTGCCATTGTCGGCGTTCACCAAGTGGACCACGGCTCCAGTGCGGCCGTTGGCCATCAATCACCAGGGCCAGTTTCCTGCGGTGACGATCTCCTTCAATCTCGCGCCCAACGTCGCGCTCGGCCAGGCGACGCAGGCGATCGACGCGATGGAACAGCAGATGAACGTGCCGGCCGCGATCACCTCGACTTTCGCAGGCACGGCGAAGGCATTCCAGGAGTCTCTCTCCTCTGTGCCTTTGCTGATCGTGGCGGCGCTGATCGTGGTCTATCTCATTCTCGGCGTGCTCTACGAGAGCTACATTCACCCCTTGACGATTCTGTCGACCCTGCCGTCGGCCGGTGTCGGTGCTCTGGCGACGCTCCTCATCTTCCATTTCGACTTCAGTTTGATCGGGTTGATCGGCCTCGTCCTGCTGATCGGCATCGTCAAGAAGAACGGCATCATGCTGGTCGACTTCGCGATCGCGGCGGAGCGGGATCAGGGCCTGTCGCCGGTTGAGGCCATTCGAAGGGCATGCCTTCTGCGCTTCCGTCCGATTCTGATGACCACGATGGCGGCGGTGCTCGGCGGCGTGCCGCTGATGCTCGGCCACGGCACCGGCTCGGAGCTGCGTCAACCGCTCGGCTACGCCATGGTCGGCGGTCTCTTGGTCAGCCAGGTCCTGACGCTCTTCACCACGCCGGTTGTCTATCTTTATCTGGACCGTGTCTCGCAATGGTTCAGTCCGAAACCACACGCAGGAAGCGATCCTCAGGAAGAGGACGTTGTCGACGACGGCGATCTGGACGTCGTCGAAAAGCTGGACCCGAAGAAATCAAGGGTCTTTGCGGCAGAATGACTGTTTGACATCCGCGCCGACGACGGCGAGCGCGGCGATCTGGCTCATGTATGCATGGCCAACGCGCGGCGGCTAACCATGCGCAAATTCGGACTGGTTGTACCTGATTTTCGTGATTGTCGGACCGTTTGACGATCAGCATTTCAGCTTCCGTCTGACAGTCTCCCCCTGCTTCACGCCACCGCCTGGGCAATGAAGTTGCGGACGATCTTCGAGGTCTCGCCACGCCGGAACGCCAGAGCCAAGCGCACGATTGGAGCGATCCCTTTGACCTCACGATAGGTGACGCCGGTTACATGAAGCTGGCGCATTGACGCCGGCACGAGCGAAAAGCCAAGCTCAGCTGCCACCAGGCTGACGACAGAGCTGATCTGCGGCGCGGACTGCCCGAGGGTCGGCTCGAAGCCCGCCCGCCGACAGGCCGCGATGACTGTGTCAACCCAGGCCGATCCGCGCGGCGTCAGAATGAGCGGATCCCCCTTCAGCCTGATAAGATCGATTTCAGTCGACTTCGCCACCGGATGGCTTGCGGGCAATACGACGAGCATCGGCTCGTTGGAGAGACGCCGAAACTGTAGATCGTCCTCGCCCTCATCGGGGCGCAGGAACACCGCGTCCCGCTCTCCTTCCCGAAGGCCCGCAAGGAGGCGGGATGTGCTTGCTTCCTCCAGCGTCAGATCCACATCGGGATAAGCTCGGCGAAACGATCGGATTGTCGAGGTAACAACGGGATTAAATGGTGCCGAGTTGGTAAAGCCCACCCGCAGCGAACCGATTTGACCCCGCGCAGCCCTCTGCGCGGCGCGAATGGAGCGCTCCGCCGGCCTTGTCCGACAAAGCGCTGTCAAAAAAGATTGATGGGCGAAATCGCTTGCAGCCAAGCCGAATACTAGACGATCGGTCTAATTTATGGCACCTCGGAAAAGCGCGGTGAAATCAGCTTTGGTTGGGGCTCGGTCGCTACCGAGCGCTGACTGGTTGATGAGGGAATCTTCAACAAACATCGTCCGACCATATCTTCATGGTTGGGTGGATTTCAGCATGAGAGGTCACGCATGTTTCGCAGTATCGCGCTTGGAATGATGATCACTCTCGCAATGGCTCTAACCGCGCCGGTGGCCATTGCGCAGCAAAAGCACCACGTCAGCTATGATACGCCGGCAACTCAGACGGTATACACCCAACAACACGTCATCGACGTTGGCGACATTCCGGGACATCAAGCTCGGCTCTTCGAAATTCGGCGGACCTATGGTGACGATGCCCCCCTTATCAACGGATCGAGGTTGAAGGAGCAGTGGACACGCGGCATGTCGGACTACATCGACAACAACGGTCCGGCTCTCATCTACAACGTTTGGATACTGGAGAACGGGGAGAAGTTTTTTGTCAGGACATCTCTGGTCGCTCAAAGCAGTGGAGATGGGAAACTTACGAACATGACATCGGGCGTCATTACCGGTGGCACGGGTAGCCTCGCCAGAATGCGTGGCATCATCAGCAGTCATGGCCCGTCCGAGCCGAAGGCCGGCACCAATGCAAATCAGACGGACATCGACTATTGGATGGAGTGAGAAGGCCTTCGCCATAGGCGATGGACCGGTGAAAAAGTTGCCGGTCCATCATGTCCGTTCTGATACGGCGTGTCGTGATCAAAAAATGCTCGAAACCAGCCGCTATCCCCTATGGAGAATTCTCATGCCGCACCGTCGAAACGGGCGAATTGTGATGTTCTTGTTTTGCTTGTTCAGCCTGATCTCTACGGCGCGGCCAGTGAGCGCAGAAGTTACCCGGATCGAGTTCACGTCGAAGCAGCCTTACGGCACATTTCGCGCCGGCGACTATGTGATCTGGCAGGGCAAGATCCGCGGCGACCTATCGCCGCAAGAAGCCATCCCTGGGATCAACAAGGCGCCGCGCAATGAACGCGGGCGCGTCGACTACGCGGCGAAGGTCATTCTCATGATGCCGGCGGCTCCGCGCGGGGAAAACGGCGCGTTGCTGGTAGACGTACCCAACCGCGGGCAAGTCTGGGCCGAGGCGATCTACAACTCGCCACGCGACGTGCGGTTTCTCCCGGGCACGCTGGAGCAGGGCACCGGCTTTCTTCAAGACCATGGTTTCGCGGTTGCGGAGGTATTTTGGGAGCTTGGACAGAGTGCGGACCTGCCTTCGTTCGCTGACGCCGATGGCAAGACACGGTTCGTCGAGGGAGTGGGCTTTGCGATCGTCCGCGATGCCGCGGATTTCTTCGCGCATGCAGCTTCTGACAAGGGTGGAACGCCCAACCCGCTCAAGGGAGCGATCAACCGCGTGCTCGCGAGCGGCAGGTCGCAGGATGGACGATTCCTGAAGACCTTTCTCCTGAACGGCTTCAACATGATGGGCAACCGGCGCGTCTTCGACGGAATGCATGTGTTCGTCTCGGCCGCTGGCCTTCTACCGATCCTGCAGACGGGCCTTGGACCAATGTCGAGCGCCGAGGGGGCTCCAACATTCGACAACCCGGATTTTCCCGGCGTGAATGACGGACCGCTCACGATCGGGGAGATCACGGCCAAGGTCGAGGCGCGCGGCGAGGTGCCTCCGAGGATGATACTCGTGAGCTCCACCACGGACTACTATTCGCTGCGCGCTTCGCTTGGCCGCACGGGCGCGTCCGGAACCGCGGATCAGCCACTGCCCGCCAATGTGCGGATGTACGATATCGCGGGAGGCCCGCATATACCCGCCCCCAAGGCACCGGCCTGCACACTGACGCCAGGCCGCCTCGATTGGTCGCCGCTGTCGCGGGCCCTCCTGCTGCACCTTGATGCCTGGGTAAGCCGCGGCACCAAGCCGCCCGCCAGCGAGCTGATGTCGCTTGAAGCCGCGGGCGGCGAGCCACCTGCGCTGCGCGCCCCGACTCGGCTTTCCGCCGCAGTGATACAAGTGCCAAAGCGCGATCAGGACGGCAATGCGCTCGGCGGCGTGCGGCTGCCGGATGTCGCGGTGCCGACCGGCACCAATGGCGCCCAGAACCAGCCGCAGACATTCACCTGCATGCTGATCGGGTCCTTCTCGCCATTCGCAGCGACGAAAGCGGAACGAGAGCGTACCGGTGACGCCCGCCCGTCGATCGAAGAGCGCTATCACGGCCGCGACGATTACGTGAACCGGATCCGGATCGCCGCCCAGGATCTGCTAGCGCGTGGGTTTCTGCTGCCGGAAGACGCGGCAGTGATCGTTCAGGAAGCCGCGTCGACTAACCTGTTCGCGCCCGCACCAACGAATGCCGAGCCACGTTGAGTGAGCCAAGCCGGAGCCTAGGCCTACCACCGAACTGGTGGATGGAGTGAGAGGGTTTCCGCCACCTGCAGAACGCCGCATCACGGGCAGTTTGCTTCTTCTAGACGATCGGTCTATTACGATTTGCATGAGCAAGACGCTGCCTCGCCGCCGTCGCGGGCGACCTCCTAAGGAACTTGCCGGCACCAGCGCGACCCGTGACGCGCTTGTCCGTGCAGGTGTCGTTATGCTGACGGAGAAGGGCTATTCCGCGACGGGGATCGAGGAAGTCTTGCGGAGCGTCGACGTGCCAAAGGGGTCGTTCTACCACTACTTTCCGAGCAAAGAGGCATTTGGAGCGGAGCTGATCGACAGCTACGCTGGCTACTTTTCGCGAAAGCTCGACAGCTTCTTCCTGAACGAGCAGCATTCCCCGCTCGAAAGGCTCAGAAGTTTTACCGACGATGCTACGTCCGCCATGAAGCGCTTCCGTTATGCGCGAGGCTGTTTGGTGGGCAATCTTGGGCAGGAGATGAGCGTACTTCCACAATCATTTCGCCAGCAGCTGTTCGATGTGTTCATCGACTGGCAGCAGCGCACTGCCAAGTGCTTGAGAGCTGCCCAGGCTACTGGTGCAATCTCTTCCAACCAAGATTGCGACTGGCTTGCCGAGTTCTTCTGGATCGGTTGGGAGGGCGCGGTTCTTCGCGCCAAACTCGAACGCCGTTCCGAACCGCTTCATTCCTTCTCGAAGGGCTTTTTCAAGCTCCTCGGTGAATGAGTCGTTTTTCGTGTAGATGGCCGAAGGCAAAATCCACCACACTATCTCCGCGCTATCATTTCAACCGACTTGATCAGCCGCTCGCGCTCGGCCGCGAGAGCCTGCCGATCTAGAGCATCCCGTTGAGCTGATCGATCTCATGCTCGTGGCAAACGGCGCTAAGGTTGCGATTCTTGGTTTTGCAAGTGCATCCCCGAGTTGATCTGAATAAATGTCGCCTTCTGGCCCATCGCGACCTCTTGCCTTGCCGCACGAACCTGGTCGCTATTGGGGCAACGCAGACGTAGCCTTCGCATCACGCCGCGGGGTTTATGGGCACACGGCCTAGCACTACTTTGGCAGAATGTGTTTGCGCCCCTGTTTTTCAAGGATTTGCTTTCGGCAATATGGGCACTGYTGAGACGGCGGCCGAAGGATGAGATCGACGATGGCGTGACGTACGGCGGGCATGGTTGGCT